>JBFZEW010000219.1:0-2598 GCA_041306665.1 Spirochaetota bacterium
GGTTACTCTGAAAAAGAACTTCTTTCAAAGAGAATAACTGATCTTGTTTTCAAAGACGACATTGAAGATGCTGTAAAACAATTTCAGTCTCTTTCACATGAAAAAAAAATATCAGGTGAAACAAGATTTGTAACAAAAGACAATGAAATAAGATGGTGGATTGTTGATGCTGTAAAATTAACCGGAACAAGATTCATGGGATTCGCTAAAGATATAACCAAGCGTAAAAAATCGGAAGAATCTCTGAAAAAAATTGAATGGCTTTTAGGTAATCGTGACCTGGGGAATGAAAGTGAATTTATTCCTGAATATGGTGATCTGACAAATCTCAATAAAAACGGTATTATTCTTAAAACACTGGGAAAAGAAATCTTATCAGACATTACAAAGGATTACATGCATCTTCTTGATACATCAAGTGCAGTTTATGAAAAAAACGGCGACTATGCGCTTGGTTTATTTTCATCAGACTGGTGCAGACTGCTTGATAATGCATCGAGAAATCTGTGCGGCTGCTCGGATAACCAGGAAGCACTTGACAGCGGCAAATGGCTCTGTCATGAATCATGCTGGAAAAACGCTTCACTTAAGGCAATTCAAAGCGGAGTTCCGGCCGATATTGAATGTAACGGAGGATTAAAACTTTTTGCAGTTCCGATACATGTTGAAAATGAAATAGCAGGCGCAATAAATTTCGGCTACGGCAACCCTCCGACTGATGAAAAAAAACTGATGGAACTTTCGAAATTATATAACATTGACATTGAAGAGCTAAAAAAAACTATTGTAAATTACGATTCAAGACCCCAGTTTATATTTGACATTGCCAAGGAAAAATTAAAGACAACAGCCTCCATGATAGGCATCATGATTGAAAACAAGCTGACAAAAGAGAAACTTGAACAGAAAAACACCGAACTGACCCAAATCAATGAAGAATATCAGCAGACAAACGATGAACTTTATCAGACTAATGAGAAAATGCTGATACTGCAAAATGAATTAATTCAAAACAGAGAACTACTGAACAATACCAGCCACATTGCAAAAATCGGTGGATGGGAAATGGATCTTATCAGGCGAAGTGCAAAATGGACAAGAGAAACATATAATATTGTCGGATTAAAACCCAATGACTCTGTTCCCGGACCGGATGAACATATTAACTGGTATCTGCCGGAATATAGAAAAACTATCCAGGAATCCATGGATGCACTAATAAACAATGGAGTTTCACTTGATTTCGAAGCTGAAATGATGACACCTAAAGGAAAACGAAAATGGGTAAATGCAAAAGGTGAACGGCTTTTAAACAATGGGAAATGTGAAAAACTCATTGGCACCTTACAGGATATTACTGATCGTAAGAATTTTGAATTAAAATTAAAAATCGAGGAGAAAAAATCAGAAATATATCTTGATATTGCGGGTGTAATGTTTCTATCTCTTGATAAAAATGGAATTATCACATTAGCGAATAAAAAAGTCTGCGAAATTTTAAAATGCGGACAGGATGATTTAATAGGAAAAAACTGGTTCGACATTGCTATTCATGAAACAACCCGCGAAGAGATTAAAAATGTTTTCCGTAAAATATCTGCCGGTGAAGTGAAAAATGTTGAATTCTACATAAATGATATTATAGCCTCTGATGGAGAAAAAAGAGATATTGCATGGCATAACACAGTACTCACAGATGAAGATGGAAATTTTTCCGGAATTCTCTCTTCGGGGGATGATGTTACTGAAATTTTTAAATACCAGAATGAATTAATTAAAATTTCGCAATTCAATGAAACTTTGTTAAATTCAGTTCCTGCTCCTGTATTCTATAAAGATGCTGACGGGAAATACCTGGGAGTAAATCATGCATTTGAAGAATTTTACGGATTATCAAATTCTCATATAACAGGTAAAACCGCATTTGACATTGCGCCTGAAGAACTTGCACGGACATATTATTCCGAAGACCGGGAACTGTTCAGCAATCCGGGAACACAGATATACAATTCAACAATAAAAGATATGCGCGGAAACTCTCATGATGTGATTTTACACAAGGCAACTTTCAATAATCAGAACGGCAAAGTTGCCGGAATTATAGGAGTCATTCTTGATGTTACAGAGCAGAAAGCTGCCGAGCAGAAAATCAGCTCACTGCTTCAGGAAAAAGAAATTCTGTTAAAAGAAGTTCATCACCGTATAAAAAACAACATGATTGTAATTAAAAGCATTCTTTCACTGCAGGCAAATACAATGAATGATGAACAGTCAAAAACAGCTCTGCTTGAAACAGGAAACAGAATAAGCAGCATGATTGCACTTTATGACAGGCTTTACAGATCTGACAGTTTCACTCATATCGGCATGAGCGAATATCTGACACCTTTGTGCAAAGAAATTTTCAGTATATTTCCTCATGACAAAAACATTAAATTAAAAACAGATATTGATGATTTTGATCTCAATGCAAAAAGTCTTTTTCCTGTTGGAATAATAGTTAATGAGCTGATTACAAATTCAATGAAACATGCATTTACAGGCAGAGAAAAAGGCTGCATAACAATAGCTGCAAAGAAAAAAAATGATGCAATTACA
>JBFZEW010000220.1:0-2672 GCA_041306665.1 Spirochaetota bacterium
GCATCAACTCCGAGATTGTAAAGCTTTAACGCGAGGAACACGGCTTCCTTTAATTCACTCTGAGTCAGAAGAATATTCATTGTCACAAAAAATTTTACATTGTTCGAATGAGCGATATTCAACAAATAACTTAAATCGGTTTCTTCAATGTTTTCCGCGCGTTTTCGAGCATTAAATTTTTTCAGTCCGGCATATACGGCATCTGCGCCGGCTGCAATTGCCGCTTTAACGGAATCAGTATCTCCGCCGGGAGAAAGTATTTCAGGTTTTTTCATTTACTAAATGACTCTATTTATACGCGAATTTTCTGTTTGAATGTCCACGTAAATTTAAATTCTGCGACGACATCTCCCTCAGAATCAATTCCATTAGCAAATACTTCGACAGATTGGCCGGTTTGCAATTGCACGGCTTTATGAACAGCTGCCATTATTTTTCTTCCGTCATTGCATGTGAATGTAATTTTACTAACGGCTTTTTTTTTAAAGTCAGCATTCATTTTAATAACCAGAAGCGATACACGCGGAGAAATTCCGTCTACAGCGTTCATTGACAGAATACCGGTAGATAATTCTGCCGCCATGGCAAGGACTGCAAAATAAATACTTTTGAACGGATTCCGGTTAAACCATTTATATTTGACCATTACTGAAGCGCTGTCTTCATCCGCGGAAATGATTTTCAATCCTGCGAAAAAAGATGCCGGGACTTTAAAAAAAAGAAATGAATTGAAAATAAATCTGCTATTGACTTTTTGTAAAAATTTATTTTTCATGTGTATGATCCAAATTATCGTTCTTCAATGGAATATGAAAGAAATGAAGCGATAAAATGAATTATAGCAGCAATATAATTCATGTAATACCCGAACAGGAGAACATGTTTGCACTTCACAAAAGGATCACCAAACTGAAGATATATCGAACTGATAACAAAAATGCAAATCAGTAGCAATCGAGTGATCAGTTTTACTTTCCCGCGCATGAAAATGGAAATGAACATGTAGAATGCGACTCCAATCATATAAACACTCATTGGATTGTTAACGGTGAACCAGTTATTAAAAATAAAATACTTCGCGCTTGGAAGAACAACGGCAAAAAACGCTGTTATCGCGTTGAAAATTACGATTTTTTCCGCCAAATTAAGACCAAGAAACCAGTCAACCGTTAAATAGAAAAGCTGAAGAAGCTTTGCCGGAATATACTGTAAAATATCAATTATTAAATTCATTATCCAACACACCTGCGCTTATATTTAAACAAATTTATCATTTCGGTGATTTTTTGACAAGAATTTAATTAAAATGAAAATAAAAAGCCGGGCATGGTTCATACCCGGCATGATAATAAATTTAATCCCTAAATCACTACTTGTTCAGATCATTCGTGACATTTTTAGTCTGCTCGCCTGGTTTAACGAGAAGAAATTCAACACGTCTATTTTTTCTGCGTGATTCTTCATCAACATTTTCAATAAACGGCGACGTTTCGCCCATTCCAACGGAGGAAAGTCTTTCTTTTGCGATTCCTCTTTGAATGAGAAACTCATGAACCGCTCTTGCACGCTCTTCGGAAAGTTTTAAATTATAATCCTCTTTACCGATATCATCTGTATGGCCTTCAACAACAATATTGTACCCTTCATATTTTTGAAGAATCTGCGCGACGCGTTTTAAAATTGTTGTTCCATTCCCGATTATCTTAGCAGAACCGAAAGCAAACTGTATGTTACTGATTTTAATTTTCAAGCCTCTGTCTGTAACTATAACAAGAATATCGACTGGTATCTGTTTATTACCGATTTTTGCGACATTACCTGCTTTATCTTTAATGATAAATTCAAGCGGATAATCGGAAGCGGATTCAACCAGTTCATTTTTATCGCTGAGACCGTCCCATTTTAAATCTTTCGGAGGATTTCCTGTTCCGGTAAATTTTTTGAAAAGAATTTTAGACTGATTATAAATGAGAATTTCCCATGTATCAATTTCAAACTCATCTTCCGCCTTCGGAGCAATCGTAAGCATGTCATTTTCTCCGTCATCATCCGGTGAAAATAAATCCGGTGAAAAACTAATATCAGCCTTCGGCGGCGTCGAATCGACAATCAATTCCTTTTTATAGGATGCTGGATTATTTCCGCTGTTAAATACGGTTTCAATCTGGAAAAAATACATTCCGTCTGAAAGGTTGACTCCTTTATCATCTTTAACATCCCATTCAATTTTCTCAGGAAGATCAGTCACTCCGGAAAATATTTTTACAGGTCTATCTTTCATGTCAAAAATAGTAAGTTTGTAACTTGACAGTCCCGCCTCATCGGAAAGCTGAATATTGAACACTACATTCTTATTCTGCTTAAATGAAAAATATTTCTTTGGAGTATTAATATCGATCGTCTGATACTGCCTTGTCAGCGTAATTTCGTTAATGATTTTATTCTCTTCATTTCCGGCTTCATCTTTCGATTTAATATAATATGTATAAAGACCTTCAGGCACATCAGCGCCATTGTCGTCTTTACCGTTCCATGTTATTTTTGCCGGTATCATATCACCGCTCCAGGCAAATGTTTTTACTTTCTTTCCTGATGCATCACTGAAACCTGCTTCCCATTTATCATTCGGCTGCGATTTAATATTCTGCGCGATTATTAATTCATCTTTTTTA
>JBFZEW010000221.1:0-3851 GCA_041306665.1 Spirochaetota bacterium
ACTCAACCTTAGTTGATACCGCGAAAATCGCAAAAGAAGTTCAGAATGCGAAAGCTGCAAATATGATTATGGTTGGCGCGGCATCAAAATTTCTTCCTTTAAAAATAACCTCACTGGAGAATGCAGTCAAAATTCTGTTTAATAAAAAAGGCGAAGATGTAATAAATAAAAACATTAAAGCCATGCAATTAGGCGGTGCGGCATGAGTTCATGTTATACAGACGATGAAATTCAAAGGCTTGATAGAGACGCGCTTAGGGCTCTGCAGCTTATAAGATTTAAAAAAATAGTAACTCAAGCGTTGAAAACCGAGTTTTATAAAAATAAGCTCGGCAGCGTTGGAATAAAAAGCGCCGCTGACATAACAAACATTGACGACATTGTTAAAATACCTTTTACCACAAAGGAAGATCTTCGAAATACTTATCCGTACGGACTTCTCGCTGCCGACAAAGCAGATGTTGTGCGAATGCACGCATCGAGTGGAACTACCGGAAAGCCGACTGTAATATATCAGACTCAAAGCGATCTGGATAATTGGACGAACTTAACGGTTAGATCTCTTAAAGCCACCGGTTGCACGCGCGATGACGTTTTTCAAAATATGATGACTTATGGTCTTTTTACCGGTGGAATTGGACTGCATTATGGTGCTGAAAAATTAGGAATGTTTGTCATTCCTGCTTCAAGCGGAAATACTAAACGTCAGTTCATGCTCATGCAGGATTTTGAAACGACTGTTGTCCATGCGACTCCAAGTTACATGCTGCATCTCTATTCGGAAATTGAAACGAATGGGTTTAAGAAAAAAGATTTTACATTGAAAAAGGCAATGATTGGTGCTGAACCGCATTCTGAAGAAATACGCCAGAAGATTGAAAACTATTTCGGTATTGACGCATATAACTCCTATGGACTTTCAGAAATGAACGGACCAAGCGTCGCGTTTGAGTGCGTTCATAAGAATGGAATGCATTTATGGGAAGATTCATATATTCTTGAAATTGTAGATAAAAATACTTTCCTTCCGGTTGAAGACGGAACGCAGGGAGAGCTTGTTCTCACGAATTTAATTCGTGAATCAACTCCAATTATTCGATACCGGACTCGGGATCTGACAAAAGTAATTCCTGGAAATTGTCAATGCGGAAGAACCGCAAGGCGCATTGACCGGATTTTCGGAAGGACAGATGATATGCTTATTATTAATGGCGTGAATGTGTTCCCTTCACAAATTGAAGAAGTAATTATGAAAATGCCTGAAATTGGGAATAATTACCGAATAGTCGTGCGTAAAAAAGGAACGCTTGACGAGCTTATCGTCGAAACAGAAGTCGGTCCTGATATTATAACTGATGATACACGTGATTTGTACGCTCTGAAAGATCGAATAAAGGATGAACTCCGGGCATCAATTACAATTACTCCTCATGTTGAATTTCATGAGCCCGGTCAGCTTCCTGTTCAGATTGGAAAAGCAATACGTGTCGTTGATGAGAGAGGTGAGTTAAAATGATTTGGAACAAAGTACGTGAATGCGAAAGCGTTGAGAAGCGCAAAGAAAGACAATTGGCTGATTTAAAAGATTTATGTTCCCGTGTGTATGGCAGGGTGCCTTTTTATAAAAAGAAGTTCGATGAAGCAGGGATTAAACCATCTGATATTAAAACTCTCGATGACATCGCAAAAATTCCCTTTACAACGAAAGACGAAATGCGTGATACGTATCCATATGGACTTCTTGCCGTTGATGAAACAGACATTGTTGAAATTCATACTTCGAGCGGCACAACAGGTACCCCTGTAGTTGACGCCTATACTCAGGCTGACATGGAAATGTGGGGAGAAGTTATGGCCCGCTGTTTTGGAATGTCTGGCGGCGACAAGGGAGATGTAGTTCAGAATGCTTATGGCTATGGAATGTTTACCGGCGGGCTTGGGGTTCATTACGGAGCGCATAAAATGGGAGCGAATATCATACCTGCCGCGAGCGGAAACACGAAGCGGCAGCTCATGCTTATGCGCGATTTTAAATCAACAATACTTACTTGCACTCCGTCATACGCTTTGTGCATGTATGAAGAAGCAAAAGAAATGGGAATTGATTTTAAAGATTTGCATTTAAAATCTGGAATTTTTGGTGCTGAGCCATGGAGCGATAACATGCGCCAGGAAATTCAGGAAAAACTTCATCTCAAAGCGCATGATATATACGGGTTAACGGAGATTATCGGACCTGGAGTCAGCAACGAATGCGAAAACCAAAATGGTTTGCATGTTAATGAAGATTATTTTTATCCTGAAATTATTGATCCTGCGACAGGAAAGGTTCTTCCTGAAGGAGAAAAAGGGGAACTTGTTTTTACAACTTTATCCAAACAGGGAACTCCTGTTCTTCGTTACAGAACGCGTGATATAACATGGCTGTGGCACGATAAATGTTCCTGCGGAAGAACTCTCGTTAAAATGCACAGGCTTCTCGGAAGAAATGACGACATGCTTATCATTCGCGGTGTGAACGTATTTCCAAGTCAGATTGAAAATGTTCTTATGCGTGTTGAAGAAACTCAGCCTCATTATCAGATAATTGTGGACCGCGGATTAACGCATCTCGATGAAGTTGAACTGCAGGTTGAAGTTGAGGAAACTTTCTTTTCAGATGAAACCAAGGAGCTTGAAAGAATAAAAAATAAACTTCATCATGAATTGAAGCAGGAGCTTGGTGTAAGCATAAATATCAAACTTGTCGAGCCGAAATCTATCGAACGCAGCATCGGCAAGGCAAAACGCGTGATTGATAAAAGAACTTTATAAGGAGATTAAAATGAAAGTACGTCAGATTTCGGTATTTTTGGAAAATAAAAATGGCAGACTCGCGGAAGTTACCAAACTTCTTGGAAGCAATGGTATTAATTTGAGAGCAGTCTCTATCGCTGATACGGCCGATTTCGGAATTCTACGGTTAATATGCGATCAGCCCGAAAAAGCATTGAAACTTTTTCATGACAATAATTTTACAGCGAAAGAAACCGACGTTATCGGAGTAATTGTAGAAGATAAGCCGGGCGGTCTTTCGCATGTAATGGAAATCTGTTTTAAAAATAATGTAAATATTGAATATTTATATTCTTCATTAATGACAGAAGAAAACAAAGCTGTTGAAATTTTCAAAGTTGAAGACATTGATCATGGTCTTGATATTCTCGCAAAAAATAATGTTAAAACAATCGGAAAGTTTTAATGAATACATTTCAGATTGTACGTTCTGAACATTTAAACCATTACGGAAAACTTTTCGGCGGTTACATGCTTTTATGGATGGATGAACTTGCGTGGCTGACTGCATCGCGTGATTTTACCGGATGCAGTCTTGTAACGCGTTCAATGGATAAAATCGATTTCACCTGCGCTGTCGAAAGCGGCGCTATTCTGCGCTTTAACATTCTTCCCGATGTAATCGGCAATACAAGCGTCATTTACGCGGTAAAAGTATTTGCCGATGAACCCGGAGCAAAAGATGAAAAATTAGTATTTACCAACAAAGTCACTTTTGTGAATTTAGGAGAAGACGGCAAAACGACCCCGCTTCCTAAAAAAGAAAGGCCGTTAAAATCAGAAATATCATGAGTAATTTTTAAAAATTATAAAAGAAATAATTATCAAGTTAGAAGCGGCTTTATAATATACTTTGCGAACTTTGAAAGATTCGCATGCAATCTAACGTAATAGCCTTTAAATGATTATTGTTAGTCATGTGATTATAATGGTTTATTTCATTAAAACTGCTGATCGTGAACCGCTGATTTTAATATTCTCTATTATTTTAAATCCTGTTTTCTCTGCGTCATTTA
>JBFZEW010000222.1:0-4034 GCA_041306665.1 Spirochaetota bacterium
AGAAGTTCTTTTCTTTTAGCTTCAGCATCTTTATAAGCATCCTGAATTATCCGCTGCGCTCTTGCTTCGTCAGAGCTGAGTTTAATTTTACCGATCAGCAGCCGCACAAAATAGCCAATTACAGAACCAACGATAAGAATCCCTAAATATAAAAGGAGGAGTTTAATTGTCTCCATAGTGTCCTCCGCAGTAACAATTTATTTTACTGTCTGGAACTTTTCATGTAAACGGGGGATGATGAAGTCGGGAACAAGGTTCGATATATCACCGTGATAAGAGGCAGCCTCTTTAACGATCCTGGAAGATACAAATGAATACTCCGTATCAGCCATTAAAAAAATTGTTTCTATATCAGATGCCAATTTTTTATTCATTAAAGAAATTGCATATTCATATTCATAATCCGCAGTCGCTCTTAGACCTCTGATTATGATTGAAATACCGTTTTCTTTGCAAAAATTGACAAGTAACCCTTTAAAAGATTTTATTTCTATCCATTCCATATTGGAACAACATTTCTTTAACATCTCTATTCTCTCTTCAGTATTAAAGAGAGGTTCCTTACTGCTGTTTACCGCAACCGCGACAATCAATTTGTCGCAAAGCTTCTCAGCTCGCCTTATAATATCCAAATGTCCGTTAGTTACAGGATCAAATGAGCCTGGATATATAGCTATTTTCATCTTTCCTCATTATATTAGTTCAGACAAATCTGAAATATTATAAATTTCGATTATTGTCAAGAATAATTAAATAATAATATTATTTTATGAAAGAAACATAACCGGCAAGCCGCGTAGAATAATAATATGCATCTATTTGCGTGATTTCAACGGATTTTCCCGTGCTTGGAGCATGAATAAACGAATTATCGCCTAAATAGATGCCGACATGGGTTATTTTACTGCCGGAATCACTGAAAAAAACAAGATCTCCCGGAAGAACTTCATTTCTCATGACTCTATGACCTTTCTTAAACTGAGAATCGGCTGACCGCGGAAGACTTATTCCATACTGTTTATATACGAAAAGAGAAAATCCTGAACAGTCAAATCCTCCGGGATCAGATCCTCCGTATTTATATTTTACTCCAATGTATTTTTTTGCCGTTTTAATGATATTTTCGCGTAATTTTTTTTCGTTTTTTGTAATATTTCGATTTTCAGGCTGATCTTCATTTATGCGGGTTTTCAAAGCATATTTATTATAGTAGTAATTTTCATCATCTTCTGAATCTGAATTATCTTTGACGCGGCTCTCGCCGGAATTTATTCTTTCATAGGCTTTTTGAGAAGGATTTGTCTGTATTCCAGTATATCTTACATTTCCGGGTTTTGAACACCCTGAAAATAGAAATAATAAGACAATTATAATTATAAAATAATATTTCAGCATCATATCCCCGTTTTTATCATCGGAAATATGACGGCTGAATTTTACAATTATTCTTTAGGACATCCTACAACAATTTTACTGCCGTCACTTTCTTTTCGTATCTGTTTTTCCTCACGGTCAATTTTAAATCCGCATAAAACGACCTCACCAAGAACACAAATATGATGATTACACGATTTGCACTGTTTTAACTCCATACACAACCTCGGAACTTTTCTTTATATGAGACATAAAACAACTATGTAGCGCTTTGTGTCAATATTTTATTGATAAATCTCATTAATAATCTGCTTGTACTTTTCTTCTATTACTTTACGCTTAATTTTCAGAGATGATGTAAGTTCTCCTGTTTCAGAAGTCCACTCATCAGCGACAAGACGGAATTTTTTTACCTGCTCAACCCTTGAAAAATCCTTTGTAAGCTTTATAAGCTCATTTTCAAAAAGCAGAATAACATCAGGATTTTCAATAACAGCTTTTCTGTCTGTAAAATCAATACCCTTTTTATTTTTTAAAGCCCAGTTTTTAACTGCCGCCATGTCAGGAACAACAAGGCAGGATAAAAACTTTCTTCTGTCTCCAATAATAGCAATCTGTTCAATGTATATGCTTCTTTTCAGCTGTCCTTCAATATTCTGCGGAGAAATGTTTTTGCCGCCCGCTGTAACTATAATGTCTTTGATGCGTCCGGTAATTGTCAAAAATCCGTCTTCATCAATAAGACCAATGTCTCCGCTTTTCAGCCATCCGTCCTTAGTGAAAGATTCTTTCGTAGCAGCGGGATTTTTATAATACCCGTTCATTACATTTGGACCTTTAAAAAGAACTTCACCTTCATCTGAAATTTTCATTTCAGTAAAACACATTACCGGACCAACCGTTCCTGGTTTTATTTTTCCCGGTCGATTGACATTTGTCACCGGAGCTGCTTCGGTAAGACCAAACCCCTCATATATGGTAATGCCCATTCCAAGGAAAAAATTAAGATCCGACACTGTTAATGGACCGCCGCCTGAAATAGCGACTTTCAGTCTGTCCATTCCGAGAGCTGCTTTTATTTTTGAGAATATTTTATTTTCAGCAAATTGGATTTTTTTCCCAAGCAGTCCGGAAGGTTCTTTAAAATCAATAACGTAAGGTACCCTTCTGTTTCCGATATTCATCGCCCATTTGAACAGCAGCTGTTTGAATTTTGGGAAATTTTTACTTGAGGCGAGTACTCCGGAATATATTTTTTCGTATAATCTCGGTACACTTATAATTACTGTCGGATGAATCATTTTCATGTCATCCTGTATTGTAGTAAAACTTTCAGCAATAGCTACCTGACAGCCAAGAGCAATCGGAGTATAGTATCCGGCAGTCCTTTCAAGCGCGTGCGACAATGGGAGAAAAGACAGAAAAATATCATCCTGCAGAATAATTTCACCGAAAACATCTACAAGCTGAACGACATCTGAAAAAATGTTTTTATGGCTTAGAATCACACCTTTAGGATTTCCGGTCGTTCCCGAAGTATAAATTATTGTTGCAATGTCTTTTCCGGAAAGACCGCTTCTTCGTGATTCAAGAACTTTCTTTTTTTTACTCTTTACGCCTTGAGCGATCATGTCGTTGAAATTAACATATTTCGCCTTTTTCAGCATTTCATCAAAGGTAATAATAAGCTTGATTTTTTTATATTTTTTAAGACAAGCAATAACTTTATTCCGCTGTTCTTCATCTCCCGTAAAAATAAATTTGGATTCCGAATTTTGAAGAATATAAAGAACTTCATCCTGTGAATTTGTTGGATAAACTGGAACTACAATCGCTCCAATCGACAATGTCGCGAGATCGGCAATCCACCATTCGAAGCGGTTAAAGGAGAACAGAGCGACTTTATCGCCTTTTTTAACGCCGTTTTCAATAAGGAACAGCGCTGCCGCTTCAATAAGATCATTGACTTCATTCCAGGACATATCGGTGAAATTACCATTAATTTTGCGTTTAAGTAAAGTATGATTTCCATATTTTAAACATTGAACATTGAACATGTGAACAACATTTTCTATTTCTTTTAAATAATCACTTCTCATAGTAAACTCCAAAAGCATTTTAATTATTCAGTAAGTAAGTAAAATAGGTCAGCGTGTATTTGTCAATATTAAAAAGTAAAGAGCAGTTTGCGGTCAATGGCCAATGATTTTCTCTGCTCAGGTCTCCAAAGTTTTAAATTTAAGCACCAATTCGGTGTACTCCTTATTCTGTATATTAACATAAAGATATCCGCCGTATTTTTTTACAATGGAGTAGCTAATTGACAGACCGAGACCCGTACCATCTCCTTTCTTAGTCGTAAAAAAAGGAAGAAATATCTTTTCAATATTGTCCGGTGAAATTCCTTCGCCGTTATCCTGAATAGAAATTACAAGATTATCGTTATCATCATTGTAAGCGGAAATAATGATTTTTTTTTCAGTTTTATTGTTATTCTTCAGAGCATCTGAAGCATTCGTGAGTAGATTCATTATAATTTGAATGATCCTTGTTTTGGGAATTTGAACCAATGTTTTTTTATCCGAATTTTCTATCTTCACTTCTATTGAATTTTTTTTCATGCACTTTAAAAGTATTTTAATCGGATACTGATAAATTAA
>JBFZEW010000223.1:0-11852 GCA_041306665.1 Spirochaetota bacterium
CCAGCATTGTTTGACTGGCTTTTCAGTCAATCTCTCATTGGCAGATGACCGGAGCAGATTCTATAATATTGAAACGTAAAGGAACAATTTACAAAGTAAGCATTTTATGATTTGCTTTAAGAATTTCAGTCAGACCTTCTCCCCAGTATTTTACTTCAACACCCATTTCTGTAAGTTTTTCACTGACTCCGAGTGAATCACTACATGCTTTGCATGCAGAAACATTAACTCCGACATGGAGAAGTTCTTTTATTTTAAGTGCAATTAGGTCAGATTCAGCAGCTAATTTTGCTGTTGATCCCCAGATAATGATTGTAATTTCGTACCACCAGTTCTGTATTTTTCCGTTTCTTGCATACATAGCGATCATTTTATCGAACATCATTTCATCTGCGTTTGTCCAAAGAATAAACAGTTTTTCCATATTTTGACTCCATTTTGAAGAAACCAGATTAATGAGTAATTTCTTTTATTAATAATAAAATAGATTAAAAACAGGTAATGTCAACAAGTAATTATAGAAGAGTATTTTACATCTTAATCTGTTTCACTAATTTCAAAATGGCTTATTTTCGGGTATCTGTTTGTATTAGAATATAAATTATATGAAACGCTATTTATTCATAAGTCACCTTTATAATTTAAGTTGATATAATTGTTTTCTTATTTCAACTGTTTTTTCAAATATTTCATAACGGATTATTATAGTAATATGCAGGTATCTGGCTCTGAGTAAATATTTCCTTCATTTCTAAAAATCCATCTTGACCGGTATAAATCATTTCGATATGATAATTGTTTCACGGAGACAACATGAAACTTTTATTTATACAATTACCGCTGATAGATCACGGATATAATTACATTGGAGGAAATGTTCCTTACGCGTCTGCCACTCTGACTGCATATATCAATAATAACTATAAAGAACATCACGCTGAATATCTTCCATACATATTAACGAATTTTACTTCTGACAATGTAATAATTAAATATATTCTAAATTCAGGTTATGACACAGTCTGTTTTTGTAATTATCTGTGGAACATTGAAAGACATTTAAAATTAGGCAAAAATCTTAAAAAAGCGGATAAAAATATTACATTGATTTTTGGAGGTCCTGAAATATGTATCGATTCCTTCGCGTTAAAAAGCCGCAAGTCATATGTTGACATATTTTTTTCGGGGGAAGGGGAGTGGTTCTTCAGAGAATATTTTTCTAATCGGCATGCTGAATTTATTGTACCAGCTGGAGCAAATTACTTAATTGTTCAGCCGCGGAAAGAAGATATTGCGGTGGATGAAATATGCGAACCGTTTGTTCATAATTATCTTAATGACATGCCGGACGGTTCCGTTTTTATAGAATTAACCCGCGGATGCCCTTTTCGATGCAGCTATTGTTTTTATTCAAAGAATTCTCAAAAAATACGCGAAACGGAATTTGAAAATATCATAAATATAATTAAACATAAAAAGTCGATCAAGGAGATCTACATTCTTTCACCGACGTTTAATGGAAATAATAAATTCGGTGACAGGCTTGATCAACTTATAAAATTGAAACATGATGTAAGGCTGCATACTGAACTTAAAGCGGAAGGAATTGATTTTAAAACAGCACAAAAAATTTACAGAGCGGGATTCAAATCTCTAGAAATCGGCATTCAGACTTTAAATAAAAAAGCGTTAAAAACGGCTGGCAGGCGTGCAGATACTGAAAGTGAAATTATTGGACTTCAGAATCTTCAGAAAGCCGGAATCGAATTAAAAATTGGAATAATTCCCGGAATGCCTGAAGATACTCCGGATGATTTCAGAAAAACAATTGATACTCTTATTTCTAAAGGACTCGGGGACGCGCTTGAGTTTTATCCGCTCATGATACTTCCCGGAACGAGAATACGGGAGCAGATTGAAAAATATGAAATTAAATATCAGGACAAACCACCGTATTTTATAAAATCCAGCAGGGATTTTTCAATGGATGATATTCTTGACCTGAAGGAATATCTTGAAGATGCAACAGAATTATATGCAACTATATCTAAAAATCCTGATTTAACCGGTTCGTCTGAATCAGCATTCTGCAAAGGAATAGCTTTAAGTTTTGAAGAAATGGCCGATTTTTCCGCTGAAAAGCTTGATGAAATTATCAATACCAATGTTTTTTCTTTTATTATAGAAGTTTCAGAAAAAATTAATTATCATAAAATTCGGGATTTTTTTACTCTGCTTAAAAATAGAGAAGAATTGTTTAACGTAATTTTTCGATGTCAGATTGAAATGGATGATGATGAAATTTACGATATCTTAAAATTCGTCCAGAAGGATAATCTTTTCCGCAGAATTCATCTTTACGATGAATGGAAAGCCGGAAACAGCATCATGGTATATCAATTCATTGAAGATTTTTCAAAGTTTAAGCGGATTAATAGCGAGTATTATTATATTGAACCTGTACTGAAAGTAACCCCGCGAAATGTTACCCTGTTGAAAAAAGAAATTAAATCATTCGATGAGGTACCGGTAATTTTTGTGACATCATCAGTTTTCCCGGAATTGCTGTCTTTTATTATTTTACATTACACTGAATACTACGATAAAATATCATTTGAGTCGAAAGATGATTATAGGATTTTCATTGAAAAGAGCAAGGGTGATTATATTGATTTTCCTTTTGAATTTTGCATCAAGAATAATTAATTTGTAAAAAGATCTCCATTGATTAATTTAATGTTCAGATCTCGCAGCAATTGGAGCTCCTCTTCCTGCGTAATTTTAATTACAGCAGAAGAAATATTCATTTGATCAATGAATATTTTAAATCCGTTTATTATTTTTATTCTGTTTTTGAAAAAATGAATGTTTTTAGTTAAATGTTCCGAGAATATTATAAATTCAAATTCGCACATTGATAGAAGATTAAGAATATCATTGCTGATGAAACAATTATTAAGGCAGAGTTTGATATTTTTCGGTTTGTTTGCTGATATGTCATTCCAGAATTTAAAATTATAATTATATGCTGTATTCTCGTTAATGGCAAGATAAACAGTAAATTCCGGCATTGTTTTAGATAATATTTCTCCAAATTCAGTAATATCAATTTTATCATTCCAAGAGAAAATAACCGGTAATTCTGTTGAAAGAATTGATTTTATTGAATTGCAAAATACTTCGAGATTCGATGCTGTTTTAATTACATAGCGGGAAATGTAGTTCATGCATATAAACTGATACTCATCATCTTTGGGAATAATCATCTGCAGTTTTTTTGTATTTTCTTCCAGATCGTATATGTAATCAACTTTAAAAAGATTATTGATCTTTCCATTCCGATTAAGTAATTCGGTTGTATTTCTGATGAATGAGTTAAATTTTTCAGATCTATTTTCAATCGGTGTTATGTCTTTGCGTATAGTGTTTATGTCTGCCAAAAGCCGCTTTGGATCGTTTTTATTTAAATAAAGAATAGCTCTGTTATAAATTACTTCAAGCCCGTAATTACCCATTTTCTCGTTTATGTCAGCCGCGATCTGATCATAAAGCGCGCGGCATTTATCGGGATTAAGGGCGAAATCAACCAGACTTGGAAACAGAATTGTAAATTCATACTGAAAAAAATCCGAAATGCAAATGTAAGTGTCAGAAGCAAAACTGTTTTCACAGGCTTTCTGAATTATAATTTTAATATTTTCTAACGCAAAATCATAAATTTTGTAACCGAGATTACTTTGTATTTCATAGATCGGATCGAGCCGAAGAATCATAATTCCAATGCTGCTTATTTCAAAATCGAAATGATATATTTTTTCAAGAAGCTGAGGCAGAAAAGGAAGATTGGTAACCGCGTCCTCAAACTTTTTATTGATAAAGAAACCCTGTTCTTTTTTTAAGTATTCCCAAAAAGAATCATTTCGAGCCATTATAGGATTAAAAATATATGTCCGCGCCCGGCCGTCCTTTTTCGCAGCATACAGTGCCTGATCGGCGCGGGATAACAGTTCTGACAGGTTGTTTGAAAAAGCCGGATATTCGGCAATGCCTGCTGAAAATGAAACATTGAAGCTATCGCCTTTAGTTGTTTTGAAATTAATATCCTGAAATTTTTCACGAAGATGTTCAATGTGATTTTTCGCAGAGTCAGCATGAGTGTCGCTTAATAAAATAACGAATTCTTCTCCGCCGAAACGAGTAGGGAAAAAAGAATCGTTACTGTATTCTTTTAACAGTTCTGCCAGCTTCATTAAAACAATATCACCCATCTGATGACCATGAACGTCGTTAACTTTTTTAAAAAAGTCAAGATCCAGAATTGCAAGTGAAATCACTCTGTTATTGTCATTTTTTACGTCCTTGTTGAATTTATTCAGAAACTCTTTTCTGTTAAAAAGTCTGGTTAATTCATCCGTAATAGACATGAGATAAAATTCATTAAATTGGTTGATTTTCGAATAAACATGCGCAAGCAGTTCTTCAGTGTCGAAAGGCCGTATCAGATAGGCATCAGCACCTTCCTGTATTGCTTTTATTCTATCATCAGGTTTGTTTATGTGTGAAATGAAAATAAAAGGAATCAGTTTCGTTTTAATTCCGGATCTTATTTTTTTACAGAAAGTATAACCGGATTCATCTGATAGTTCAGTATCGGAAATAATTACGTTCGGCAGCTTGTAGGTGATGCTGCTTAACGCTTCAGTTGATGATTTTGCCGTTAGAATCTCAAAATCATTTTTCTCAAGCACGTCAATAACATCAGCAAAAGGATCGAGATCCTGAGATACCAGAAGTACAAGATTATTTTTTCCTTTGTCGCTCATATCATTCCATTATAATCGAATTTATCTGATCATTCAATAATTTTATTTCTTCAACGGCAGCTTCGGCGAAATTCATAGCAGTAAATTTTTTAT
Source organism: Spirochaetota bacterium (assembly GCA_041306665.1). Taxonomy (GTDB): domain Bacteria; phylum Spirochaetota; class UBA4802; order UBA4802; family JAFGJZ01; genus JAFGJZ01. The sequence goes on from JBFZEW010000223.1 coordinate 4,917, forward strand.
ATGCATAATTGATGGAAGATGACGCGTTTATTCTATGAAGCGAAACTTCCGAAGTATCCCTTAGAATTTTTACAACTGTCTCAAGGTTTCCGCCTTGAGTACCTATTCCCGGAATAAGAAGGGGGATATCCTTTTGTTTTGAATTAAAAACTTTCAATATTTTTTCAAGTTCTTCCGGATAAGTTGCTCCCGCGACTGCACCTATTCCTGGCTTGTACCATTCTGTGATAAGTTCTGCCGTTTTCAGAAAGAGAGGTTTTCCTTCATATAGAATGTCCTGTAAATCACCGGATGATTTATTGGATGTTTTACAGAGTACATAATATCCTTTATTTGGGTACTTTGTCATGAAAGGTTCGATAGAATCGTATCCAATATAAGGGGCGAGAGTTACAGCGTCAGCTCCGAAAAAGTCAAACGCTTCATACGCATAAGCTTCTGCTGTTTTACCAATGTCACCGCGTTTTGCGTCCAAAATAACTTGAAAGCCTTCGGACTTGTATAAGTCTATCAGTTCTTTCAAAGCTTTAAGACCGTCAAAACCGTATTGCGCGTAAAACGCGTAATTTGGTTTAACGCAAGCAGGATGAATATTTTTACGAAGAATTTCGTTTAAAATGTTTTCATAAAAAAAGAAAATTGTTTTCTGTACTGATTTTTTTGTAATTGGAATTTCTTCAAGTATAGGATCCATTCCCATGCATATTATACTTTTCTTTTTGTTGGAAATAATCTGCAAATCGTTAAGATAACTCATTTTAATCACCGTGTTAAAGTTTTAATTTTTCGATCGAATCCAAAGCCAAACGTAAATTTGTTTTAGGTACAATCCGTGTTTATGAGATTTTAAAAAGTCAAAAGTAACTTGCTATATATACAGTAATTTTCATCATCATAAAGAACAAATACTATTAATGGAAAATAGTTTTTTTCTTTAATAAAATCAATCACGGTATTTACTGCGATTTGAGCCGCTTCTTCTTTTGGATAATGATATATTCCCGTTGATATTGCAGGAAATGAAATACTTTCTGCTTCATATTGTAAAGCAAGTTTCATTGAATTAACATAACAATTTTTTAAAATTTCAGCTTCATTTTGAGAGCCGTTTTTATAAATTGGACCAGGAGTGTGGATTACATATTTGGCTTTAAGATTATATCCCCTGGTAATCCTCGCTTCGCCCGGCAAACATCCATTAAACCTGCTGCATTCCTGAAGAAGGTTAGAACCCGCTGCGCGGTGAATTGCTCCGTCAACGCCTCCGCCTCCAAGCAGCGATACATTCGCCGCATTGACGATAATGTCCGTTTTCTGTAACGTAATATCGCCTTTTATAACTGATATTTTTTCTGTTATTCTATTCATTTAATTTACTTTTTATAAACTATATCATATCATAATTAATTTCAAGATATAATATGAAAAAATTGCTTTATATTAATCAAATGGTTTGTAGTGTAGTTAAATAGTAATCAGTAAACAGTGAGAAGTTAAAAGTTAGAAGTTGATAGGGATTATGTTATTAACCATTAACCATTAACTATTGCCAGACACAGACGGAAATGCAATGAATAATGAATAATGAAAAGTTAAAAAACGCAGACACAGATTCTAGTAAATAAAAATAAGGATATACAAAATGAAATATAACATAATCGTAATCGGCGCGGGACACGCGGGATGTGAAGCCGCTTTAGCTTCAGCGCGTATGGGTATGCACACTCTGCTGCTTACGGGGAATCTTGATACAATCGCTCAGATGAGCTGTAATCCCGCCATTGGCGGACTTGCAAAAGGACATCTTGTGCGGGAGATTGATGCTCTTGGCGGTGAGATGGGAGTGAATACTGATGAAACGGGAATCCATTTTAAAATGCTGAACATGAGCCGTGGTCCTGCAGTATGGGCGCCGCGCGCTCAGTCGGATAAAAAAAAATATCAGTTCAGAATGAAGGAAGTTATTGAAAAACAGAAAGGGCTTGATTCGGTTCAGGATATCGCTGAATCATTCGAAGTTAAAAATAAAAAAATTTCTGCGGTAATTACACAAAGAGGTGTTCGTCACGAAACGGAAGCGGTGATTGTGTGCACAGGAACTTTTCTGAAAGGTCTCATACACATTGGAGACTATCAGCAAAAGAGCGGGCGGCTTGCGGATTTTTCCGCTGAAAAACTTTCGCAATCCTATTTAGATTTAGGTTTCGAAGTCGGACGTCTCAAAACAGGAACTCCTCAAAGAGTGAATGGAGACACGATTGATTTTACAAAATGTGAAATTCAGTATCCTGATGAAAAACCTTTCGCGTTTTCATATGGAACAGACAGGAAAAAACTTGAAACGGTTGAACAGATTCCATGCTGGATAACATATACCAATGAAAAGACGCATAAAATAATTTCAGAAAATATCAGCCGTTCGCCGCTTTATAGAGGAATCATTAAAGGGATTGGACCGCGTTATTGTCCTTCGATCGAAGATAAGGTTGTACGATTTTCAGACAAGCCTCGACATCAGTTGTTTCTGGAGCCGGAAGGACTTAACACAAACGAATATTACATTAATGGTTTTTCAAGTTCGCTTCCGGAAGAAGTACAGGAGCAGATGGTGAGAACATTACCAGGTCTGGAAAATGTTCATGTTATGCGTCCTGCATATGCAGTTGAGTATGACTTTATTCCGCCGGTTCAGTTAAAAGCTACTCTTGAGACCAAACTTGTAGAAGGTTTATATCACGCGGGACAAATAAACGGTACTTCGGGTTATGAAGAAGCCGCGTCAATGGGCATTATCGCAGCGATTAATGCGGTAAATAAAATTAAAAAGAAAGAACCGCTGATTCTTAAAAGATATGAAGCATACACAGGAGTACTAATTGATGATCTTGTAACGAAAGGAGTTGATGAGCCGTATAGAATGTTTACATCAAGAGCGGAACATCGGCTTATGCTGCGTCAAGATAATGCTGATTTGCGTTTAATGCAGTATGGACTTGTAGCAGGACTAGTTTCACAGGACAGGTATGATGCAATGCTTGATAAATATGCTTCTGTCGAAAAAATGATAGGAGAATTTAAATCAATCCGCATCGTTATAGATGAGAAGGCGAAAGAGGTTTTAAAAGAAGATAAATCTGAACTTTCCGGCCTGCAAGGGAGCGCGACAATTGAGAAGCTGCTGAAAAGACCTGGAATTACTTTAAAAAATCTGCTGTCGTTAACAAATGAAGTTATTCTTGACGAGGAGCTTTCATCAATAATTGAAATGGAAATTAAATATAAAGGATATATTGAGAAAGAAAAAAATGAAATTAAAAAAATTCACGGAATGGAAAATCATGTTATTCCCGATGAATTTGATTATGACTCTCTAAGAGGTCTGAAAGCGGAAGCTATTAAGAAGCTGAAAGCTGTAAAGCCGCATACGATAGGGCAGGCCATGCGTATCTCGGGAGTTGATCCTTCGCATATCTCTTTAATGTTAATTCGTCTGGAAGCAATGAAAAGAAACAAATAGGAGGTGTTCCACGTGGAACAATTTACTGAAAATATTTATAATAAACTTAAAGAATGCCCGTATGTAACTAATGAGAAGAGTGAAAAGCTATATTATTATGCATCAATGATTCATGAAACCAATAAAAAGTTTAATCTTACCGGACATAAAGACCTGGGTGCTGTAATAGATGATCTGATTATTAATACTGTACTGCCGGTAAAAGACCTTAATGTTCCACGTGGAACATCTTTCATTGATATTGGTACCGGCAGCGGTATACCTGGCGTTGTCCTTTCAGTTGTATTTGATCACATGACTGGTCAATTAATTGATTCAAATGAAAAGAAAATCGACTTTATTAACAATATAAAAGAGAATCTTGCATTAACTAACATGAATGCCGCTGCTTCAAGAGCTGAAGAGTATGTCGCGGACAATAGGAATTTGTATGATATCTGTTTTACAAGAGCATTCGGCCCGCTGTATTATTCAGCTGAATTCGGTTTTCCTGCATTAAAGCAGGGCGGATATCTGTATGTTTATTCTCATCTTACAGAAAAAGATTTAAGTTTAAGATTAAAAATTCATTTTACATCGCTTGGCGGTGTTTTTTCAGAGAAGAAAGAATATGAAAAGCTGGGTTTGCTGGCAGGCGGTCTTCTTTGCGAAAAAAGAAATGTTACTCCATTGAAATATCCCCGGCGCTTTGCTGTTGTTAAACGTGAGGCTGCGAAAATACCTGAAACAGAATCATAATCCCGGAAGTACTGCCTGCGCGGCGTCTGTTTTGTTTTCCTCCCAGATTTTATATCCTTCATTGTCTTTAAGATCATATTCATAAAGCAGTAAGTCTTCAATGTTTTCGGTGAGTAATTTCTGTGTGTACAATGAATCTGTATGTTTAATTTGTTCAACATATGCAGAGATTTGATTTTCTGAATCGGCGGATAGCCTTATGATTGGAAGTTTTTCAAGATTGTTGCGAAGAACTTTCAGTGTAAAAAAATTCTTCTGATAATAGTATTGAATGATTCTTGAATTAAGAACACCTAACAGCGCGTTACTGTTCATGCCGAGCGAGCCGGGGATAAATCCGTTGACATTGTTAAGCGTGAAATATTTATTACTATCCACCGCAAAAATTAATTTTTTACCAATGAATTTATAAATAAACTTATTTTTTGTTTCGTAAAGATGCCTTGGAGCAGTCTGCTGCAGAACAGAAGTATCATATTTGAAATAATTACCGCTGAAATTAATTTTATATGGCGCGACATCCTTTCCGAGAATAATGGGATCGGGATAATCAGAAGAATATGCCGGAGCAATGTGCCTGCCGTTTTCACCTGTAACAATTCCGAGGAAGAAGGTCGCATTGTCTTTAAGATATAAACATTCCTGGTTTTCCATTTTAGAAATAATACTAACTGCTTTTTGCGAATAATTAATGTTAAATATATTTTGATAAGTCGTGTAATAATAATTCTGAGGAATCATGGTATACGTACTGCATTCATCCTCTTCACGGTAATCGTATATTTTTATGATATTTTTATGTCTCAATTCATGTTTCAGTTCCTGTTTGAGATTGATTGAAATTGCCGGAGCGTATACATTGATAAATGGATCACCCCATAAGGATATCGATTCAATGCATGTGTTTTCGAGAACCATTGTTCGTGAATTTTGATGCGCTTTAATGTTTAAATAAGCATCGGGTATTAAGAAAGCAATTTTTCCATTTTTATTAATTATGCTTAATGATTTTTCAATAAATAAAGTGAACGTATTTATTCCTGATGACGCGGAAAAATAATTTGTTCTGAAATATTTTTTTTCATCATTTGTAAGCTGGCTGCCCCATGGCGGGTTTCCTGTAATTAAATCAAAGTAATTTTCTTCTGCAGCTGAATTTTCAAGTGATGGGGCACAAGTAAGAAAATTCTTTTCGGAAATGTTTAGCTCAACATCGAAAATGAAAGAAATTTTTTTGAGATTGTATTTAGTAATTTCAACAGCTGTAGGATCAATGTCATATCCGAAAAGATTTTTTGTAAGAATTTGACGGGATGCTTTTTCCGCATTATATCCTTTTTTAAGATAAAGTTTAAGCAGCATTTCAAAAGCTATTATGAGAAACTGTCCGGAGCCGCAGGCAGGGTCGCAAATTTTTATTTGTTCGAAATCTTTAATGTTTTCAAAGGCATGCGAAAGAATCGAGTCAACTATTTCAACTGGTGTGAAGTATTGTCCTTTTTTCTTTTTGCTCAATATGCTTTCGCAATGCTGGTACGCAAAACCGAGAATATCTCCTTGTTTTAATATGTCCCAGGTTCGAATCAGTGAAATGAGTTTATTGATATCATCATTATCTGACCAGCCTGAAGGGCAGGTAAGTATTGAAATAATCTCACTACTGTTATATTTATTAATACATACAACATTGTTTAACAGTGATTCTATAATACTCTGATGACTGTTCAAATATGATTTTTTTTTCATTAATTCAATTAAATCCGATAATTATATTTCAGTATAATTATCGAACAATTGGGTTTGTTTTGTTTAGTGATTAAAATGAATTGGTACGTATTAAATCAATATTTTTACAATTAAATAATATTTTCATGAAAAACGAAAAAATACGTTTATTAAAAGAATATATGCGTTAAATTTTAAATGCCTGAGCGGAAAATACCGATAATTAAAAGTAGAATCCAAATTTAAAATAACTTTAATATTCAAAGGGACATGATGAAAAAAAGTTTTTCATATCCATTAATTCTGATTTTTTTAGGATTATCATTAGGTATGCGCGCAGATGGTTCTGTTAAAATAGGCAGTGTTGATTCGACAGGAAATTTTCCTGAAGTAACTGTGAAAGTCAATATTACTGCAGAAGGCGCGCTCCCGAAGTATAAATTGAATGAAGAAAATATCTCCGTATATGAAAATGGATATAAAGTAAACTATATTAAAGTTGCCGGTCATGAAACTGAGAAATCAGATGTGATTTATTTTGTCATGTCCGTTGATTCAAGTAAAAGTATAAGCGAGAATTATCTGCGGGAAGTCAAAAAATCAATCGCGGAAATTCTCACAAATATTGGCAGTAACGGTAAAATAGCTGTTTTCAGGTTTAACGATAAAGTTGTTTTATTAAACGATTTTTCATCTGACAAAAAAAGCATTCTTGAAAAAGTTGAGAAAATAGAAAGAGAAGGAACTAAAACTGTTCTTTATGACAGCATCTATGATAGCATTTCTCTGCTTAAAAGCACAGCGGCTGAAGGAAGATCAGTTATTGTTTTCACGGATGGAAAAGATGAGGGAAGTTCTGTAACCGCCGATGATGTTATAAATTTTGCTAAATCAAATGGTATTCCACTTCATTTCATGTGCATGAACAGTTCATTAAATGTTTCAAAAATGCAGCG
>JBFZEW010000224.1:0-12973 GCA_041306665.1 Spirochaetota bacterium
AAGCCATAAAAGCAAGTTTAGAAATAGAAACTTTATATTTCTGCCTTGCCTTGGTAAAGAGTTCAATTTCTTCCGTATCAAGAGAATAATACAGGGTTTCCCATTTGTCAGGAGAATGGTCTTGATATTCGGTAAGCATACCTGTAACAAGTCCGCATTTAGCGGCATGCGAAATCATATCAACTAAATCTTTGAAAATTTTTTGACTTGAAATGCTGAATTCTTCCGAAGCATTTTGTAACGCGTAATAAAAATCACCATCCATATTCGCGGATGTGTAATGAATGTTGGCGGTTTGCATGTTTTTTCCTCCTGACTATATAACGTTTTTCGAAGGAAAAAAGTTAAAAGATTTTTCACAAATTCAGGTTTTTAATGCAAATTTTGAATTATAGAACTTTTTTTTATAAAAAATGTGAATTCTGTCATTTAATGCTGTTTTTGGCTTTATGTCGCATTTTACGACGTTTTTTCTGCAATTTTCTTTATATATCGATGAATTTTGATTGAAATCCTCAAAATGGAATTGACAATATACGCCCTGTTTTTAAGTTTAAATTCTGAAAATTTATGCAAAAAATGATTTTGGAAATATAAAGAGGTATTTACTATGAAAAGAACTTTTCAGCCAAGTGTTATTAAAAAATTAAGAGATCACGGTTTTCGTGAAAGAATGAGTACTCCGAGCGGTCAGGATGTTCTTCGCAGAAGAAGAAGAAAAGGAAGACATAAACTTACAGTTTCTGATGATACTCATAAAAAATAATTAATTGTGAAAAAGGTATTTTCTCTCAAGGGTAAAAAGTGTTTTAGTGAAGTATATGAAAATGGTGTAAGGCATAGAACTGACAGTTTCAACGCTGTTATTGTTAAAAAATGCCGAATTGACTGCAACAGCATATGTTCGAAAAAGTTGAATGACGTTGAGTTTAAAGTTGCAGTCATAACAGGTAAGAAATTCGGAAAAGCACATGAGAGAAACAGAGCCAGAAGAAGGATCAGGGCTGTATTAAATGAATTCACATTGAACGGTAAATTTTGTATGTGCATAAATGTATATAATGGAATAAACAGTAAAAGTTTTGCTGAATTGAAAACAGAACTTAACGTGTTGCTGATTAAAGCCGGTGTGCTAAAATGAAATTTAAATACAGTTTACATAGCATTGTTATATTATTACCATTATTGGTTTTAAAATTATATAAAAAGATAATATCTCCCTTTCTTCCGAAAGCATGCAGATATTATCCGACATGTTCGGAATACGCAGCACAGGCTCTTCGCAAATACGGTTTGCTGAAGGGTATTTTTCTTGCTGTTAAAAGGATTTTAAAGTGTAATCCCCTGTTTGAGGGTGGTTACGATCCTGTTCCCTGATTACCGGATTCTTCTGGTTCTTTTCAACCTTGTGCTGTTGTTTGAAAAAATAATAGACAGGATGTAAAAATGGATAAGAAAAGAACCATAATCGCAGTTGTACTTACTTTGGCTATCTGGATTGGATGGTATGTATTAGTCGGTCCTCCGGTTCCCGCACCAGTAGATCAGGCTGTGACTGAGAAAACTCAGGCTCCTGCATCGGTCGATAATAAAACAGTTGAACCCGCAGCTAAAATAGAAACAGCCACTGTCGTTCCTGAAAACATTTCAGAACAGGAAATTCAAATATCAACAGATGTATATAAAATAGTGCTTTCAAACAAAGGAGCAGCTATTAAGTCTCTCGTTTACGGTGAAAGGAATATTGAACTTGCCGTTGTTAATAAGGATCTGAATAATAAAGGCAATTTTGATTTCGCTCTTTATTTTTCGGAGAAAGATTTTATTAGCGGGAGCAGTCTTGAAAATTCACTCTGGGCTGTTGAAAAGCAGAACGATAATACTTATGTTTTCAGCATTAAGACGATTCTTGACGGTAAAAATGTAATTATCCAAAAGATTTTTTCTTTCAATAAATCTGATTACTTTTTTGATCTGTCATATAAAATAATTAATGAAGGTGCTGAAGCTGTTCGCATTCCTGATGGAAAAGTTATTTATTCTGTTTCTGATTTTTTAGGACCTGAATTAAAGTCCTATAAAGGTTACTATGGCCAGCTTTATAGTATTTATTCTTTTAATGATAAATTAAAAAAAGGGAATAAAGGCGGCGGCGGTTTTCTCGGAGGTATATTCGGCGGTTCAAAAGAAGTTGAACCTGTAAAAAGTATCAATGGCAGCGCGGAATGGGCGGGGATTTTAAGCAGATTTTTTGTTGCTGTAATGATTCCTCAGAATTTCAAATCTGAATCAGTAATATGGGATGCTGATACTTTAAAAGGGTACCGAACCGGTATCGTTACTGCCGTTAGTGAAGTTGCCGCTAAATCTGCAGTCGAAAATAAATTTAAAATTTGCGTTGCTGATAAAGATGAGAAAAAACTCGCTTCCGCGGCGCCTACTTTGAAAGAAGCAAACGATGTGAATAATTTTATCGAACCAATTCGCGGTTTCGTTATTCTCTTTCTTAATTTTCTGCACAAGATTATTCCGAATTTCGGATGGACAATTGTAATTTTTTCTATCATTACAAAACTCGTTTTTCTTCCTTTGACGCATAAATCAACTCAGTCTATGAAAAAAATGTCAGCGCTCGCTCCGCAGATAGCAGAGCTTAAAGCGAAATATAAAGATAAACCTGATGTTATGCAGAAAAAAACGATGGAACTTTATAAAGACAACAAGGTCAATCCAATGGGAGGATGTTTGCCTCTTCTTGTTCAGATGCCTTTCTTTATCGCTCTTTATTCGGCGCTTTCAAATTCCCTGAGCATGTGGAATACACCGTGGCTGTTGTGGATAAATGACCTTGGGTCTCCGGATGCTGCTTTTTCTGTTTTTGGATTCGACATAAATATTCTGCCTCTTTTAATGACAGTGACTACTTACTTTCAGCAGAAGATGACTACAATGGATACCGGTAATGCTCAGCAGCAGATGATGATGAAAATGATGCCTTTAATGATGTTGTTTATTTTCTGGAACATGCCTTCCGGTCTTATTCTTTACTGGATTGTTCAGAATTTAATTCAGATTGGACATCAGGCATATGTAAATAAAAAAAGTAAATAATCATGGGGTATATATGAAAGTAATTGAAGTTGAAGGCAAGTCGATAGATGATGCAAAAAGAAAAGCAGCCAAAGAGCTCGGTCTTGATTATAGAATGCTTTCCGCTGACGCAGATATTGAAATTTTAGATGAAGGCAAAACTGGAATGTTCGGATTGGGTATTTCCCGTGCTGCGAAAATTCGTGTTTCAATAAATGTAAACAGTGCTGATATCGGTAAGGATGTCTCTGATGTTTTTACGGAATTGATGAGACTTATGGACATAAAGGCTAAAATTGCTGAAATGCATGAAGGCGCTGCTAAGGTATATCTTGAAATCATTAGCGATGATTCGGGACTCATTATTGGAAAAAAAGGAAAGACTCTTGAAGCTATTCAGTTTCTTGTAAATCTTATTGTTGCAACGAAGACTAAAAGTGAAAAGAAAATTATTCTTGATATCGAGTCTTACCGCGCGAAAAGAGAAAAAGCATTAAAAAGACTTTCCTATGATATTGCCAAGAAAGTTATTACTTCGGGCAAACCTTGGACTCTTGAGCCAATGAATCCTTTTGAAAGAAGACTTATTCATTTAACGCTTCAGAATCATGAACAGGTTGATACTAAAAGTGAAGGTCAGGGTATTTACCGCAAAGTAAAAATATTGCCGAAAAATTACAAAGGCTAATCATGTATCATGATGCCATCTGCGCAGCGGCGACTTCGCCGCTGAACTCTGCAATATCAATAATACGTATCAGCGGAAACGATATTCTTTCTTCCGCTGATAATTTTTTTTCCAACCATAAAAAAATTTCCCATAGAAGCGCTGTTTTCGGAAGAATAAAAGATAATAATAAAATATTAGATGATGTGCTGTTGACCTATTTTCAGGGTCCGGAAAGTTACACTGGCGAGGATGTAATCGAAATCGCTTGTCATGGAAATTTTCTTATTGTTCAATCCATATTAAATCTTCTTTACAGATTCGGCATTCGGCAGGCGAGTCCTGGTGAATTTACGAAACGCGCTTTTTTAAATGGCAAAATGGATTTAACCGAAGCTGAGGCTGTTAATCAGATTATTTCCGCGAGAAGCGATTGGGAAATTTCCGCTGCCTTAAGTCAAATGCATGGCTCATTAAAACTGGCTGTTCATTCTATCCGTGAAAAAATAATTCAAATTAAGGCCGATGTCGAATGCGGCATCGATTTTCTCGCTGAAGATATAGAGTTTATTTCAAAAGAAGAATCAATGACGCAGGTACTTGAATTAAAAATTCAAATTGAATCATTATATGAAAGATGCAGAATAGGATCAAAAATTTCACATGGAGTTAACGTCGCGATAGCAGGGAAGCCTAATGTCGGGAAATCGAGCATTCTTAATCTTCTGCTGAATAGTGAACGCGCTATTGTTTCCGAAATTCCCGGCACTACGCGAGACATAGTGAAAGAAACAATTCAGATCGGCGGAGTTCACGTTAACCTGATTGACACTGCGGGTATTCACGAAGCGGAAGATGTTATTGAAAAAAAGGGAATTGAAAAATCTCTCGAAGCTGTGAAAAATTCTCCCGTTGTTATTGCTGTGTTTGATGTATCTGCTAGGATTTCCGATAAAGATCTGAACATTTTAAAATTAGTATCATCCAGTGAAGTTATATATCTCTTGAATAAATCAGACGCGGTGAATGAAGAATTCAAAAATGAAATAATCAGCCATTTAAATCCGGGAAAGACGGTTATCAACTTTTCAGCGAAAACGGCATCCGGCATGAAAGATCTTGAAGAAGCTGTTAAAAACATCATATATTCCGGTTTTGAAGGTTTTCAAAATGGTTTTATAGCTGATCTTCGAGTATTAAATCTTCTTGAAAAATCAATGCTGTTTTGCGATAATGTAGTTCAAGCAGTAAAAAACGGCGAACCGCCGGAAATAACAGCGTTTGAACTTCAGCAGTTGATTTCCATTCTTTCGGAAATTACGGGAGATATTTCACCTGATGATGTTCTTGATTCTGTTTTCAGCAGGTTCTGCATTGGAAAATAGAAGGTGCTAATGAAAATTTTTTTCAGACATTTTGTTTTAATAACAACAATTCTTTTAGTACTCCCGGTTTCACAGGCACTTCCGCAGACTTCGGAAAACTACATTGTAAAATATTACCAGGCGTATAAAAAAGGAAATTTACTAAACGCGTCTGAAGTTATGGCGCAGTCTTTATTGAGTGAAAAATCTCTTCTGGCCTACTGCAGCGGTGCGACGGCAATGATTCATACTTTTCCCGACATGTCCCGCATGAAAGATCTTGAATTTCTGATTAACAAACTAAAAACAACTGGCAGCATGACAGATAATCACGAGGCAATGAACTTTACGGATAATCTTCTTCTTGGAATGGAACTCATTCAGGGAAATTTTTCAGCTGCGGAAAAAATTAAAAAAAATCTGGGATGGATTGAAAATTATAAAATTATCGGTCCTTTTGATTATAAAGATATTTCTGAATTTGAAAACATGGATATTCAATTTTTAAATAAGCCATATATATTGAACAGCAGAAATTCTTCGGCTGAATGGTTTGATGTCAGGAGTTCCCGTGACGGAGAGATTGATTTTAATTATCTTTTCCGGCGTCAGAGCCAGGATATTTATTTCGCTCAATTTTCCGCTTCTGTTGAAAGCGGAATTCATTATTTATACATTTGTAAAACTGGACCATTTGAAATATATATTGATGGAAAAAAAATATTCGCGGATTACTCTTTGCATAAAAGCTTTCCAGGGCAATATGTTGTGCAGGTTAATTTAACAAAAGGAAGTCATTCCATGCTTATGAATATAAGCGGAAATAGTGATAATGAAACATCCTTCGGAATTCAAATGAAAAACGCAGAGTTTAAGCCAGTTGATACTTTTGCCGATGCAAAATTGATTTCCGGCAATGCTCCTTCTGAATATAAATCATGGACAGGACTTGGTATTGATTTCAATTCATCCGGTCAAGATGAAACTTTTCTAATAAACCAGGGCTTTCTTCTTCAGGCCATGGCATATCAGGACAAAGATGTTACCGCCGTGTCCTATTTAAATCTAATTCCCCAGGAATCAAATTTATATTCATACGCGCAGACTCTTTGCGCGCTATCTGAAACATCTCTGGAAAAAAAAGATTTCTATCTTCGAAATGCAATAAAAAGCGATGATGAAAATGTCGCAGCGAAGCATCAGTTGTTTTCAATGCTTCTGTATAATGGATTCATTTATGAAGCCAGTGCAATGCTCAACGGAATAATCGGCAGCGATGAAAATTCCGTATTCGCGCTTTCATCGAAAACTGCGTTTTACACTGAGAAAGGCTGGTATGATAAAGCATATGATGAGCTGGCGAAAATTCGTAAATACATGTCGCATGCGGACGCTTTGCTTTTTGAGTCTATGATTGAAGTTCATAATAAAAATTATAAACGTCTGGTTGAAATTTACCGTGAATTGAATAAGCTTAATCGTTATAGCCGGGATTACGCTGAAGTTCAGCTGGACTACATGCTTCAGGTATCTTCACCTGAAGAAGTTTCGTCTCAAGCCGCGAAATTTGCGGGTATTTTTTATAACTACACTGTGTTTGATCACAAAGCGGCAAGCGCGTCAATGTATGAAGGATTGAATAATAAAGCCCTAATGTATCTCGCGGCATCTCAGAAAAAGTGCAGATACAACTCATACACTGATTTTTATTTTTCAAAAGTGTATGAAATGACCGGCCAAAAAAGTCTGGCTGCGGTCTATCTTAAACAGGCTTCTCTAAAAAATCCGGCGGAAAATTACTTTGCCGAATACTATGAATTTGCGTATAAAAGCAGCGACTCACTGTTAAAGTATAAATATGATGTTGATTTTGCGCGGCTTTCTTCCGAAGCGGAACAATATAATAACGAACCGGCTGTCACTCTTTTTGACGAGAATATTGAAAAAGTTATGAGTGACGGTTCAGTAATGAAATCCGTGAGGACTGCTTATAAAATTTTTAATCCTGAAAATATTAAGCCATTAATGCAGCAGGCATTTGTTTTCAGTCCTTCCGATGATGAAATTCTTTCAGTGTCTTGTTCAATAGAAAAAAACGGTGAAATAATAAATGTAAAAGAGATTGATTATCAGGAGCTTTCTTCTCCTGAAAGCAGATTGTATTATGATTCTACCGCCGCAGTAATTTATCTGCCGGAACTTGAGGCGAATTCTGTTGTTTATTTTAATTATTTGATACATAGCAAAGCAAGTTCTGAATTTAGAGGATATTACAGTTCGTCGAAACGTTTTAACAATCAGTATAGAATTCTTACTGCTGTTAACAAAATTATTGCTCCCACATCGTTGACGCTATCGCATCAACTGAAAAATTCTTCCAACGCTGAGTTTAAAAAAATTGCCGCAGGAAATGAAATAATTTATAGTTACATTAATAAAAACATCATTCCTGTTCTGCAGGAACAAAAAATGCTGCCTGCTTCCGAAAGGTATCCTTCCGTTTCATTTTCATCTTTTAAGGATTGGACTGAATTTCATAAGTGGTACAGGCAGCTTTTTGAAAAGCAGATTGTAATGTCCGAGCAGATGAAAACAGACATTGATTCTGTCGTTAAAAACGCGAAAACAGATGAGGAAAAAATTGATGCTGTTTATCAGTATATAACTGATCGGATACGTTATGTCGGTTATGAAATTGGTATCGGCGGAATTAAACCGCGACGCAGCGATGTTGTTTATCAAACCCGTCTTGGAGACTGCAAGGATATCGCTTTGCTGCTTACGGCAGCTTTCCGTTATTTAAAAATGGAGGCCGCTCTCGCGTTGGTAGTAACCGCTGATTCCGGTTTTACTGATGAAAAATTTGCGAGTATTGGAAATTTTAATCATGCAATCTGCTGCGTCACTCTTCCGGAAAAAGGGAAGGTGTTTCTTGACGGAACTGTTAAGCAGGCAGGTTCGAAGGAACTTGTTTCCAGCGACATGCAGACAGTTTCCCTTGTTCTTACGGAGAAGTCTTTTGAGTTCGTAAAAATCGAGAGCAGCTACTATTATCCATTTATTGAAAAAGATGAAGATATTGTTGAGATTTATGAAAATGGCAATGCGCGCATTACAAAAAAATCACGTAAAACGAATGATTCCGCTATTAACATGAGAAGCATGAAAGACGGAAACGTGAATATTGAGACAAGAATTTCACGCGGATGGAATTCCATTTTCCCTGGATCAGCTCTTTCCGGATTTCAATTTATTTCCTTTGAGAAAAACAAGCCGGTTGAGTACAAATACAACGTCGATATCATGGGATTTGCTGAAATTGTCGGCAATGAAATGTTCATTCCTGTGATTGCTTTCAAATATCAGTTTCTTCAGGATTATGGAATCGCAGCCGCGAGAATGAATGATGTTTATGTTTCAGATACCGAAAATTTCGAAAACTCTTTCGTTTTCAACATTCCCGCTAATTATGAAATAAGTTTTCTTCCTCCTTCGAGAAAATTCACATTCGGAAAAAACACGGTACATTTCAGTATTGAAAAAGACAATTTATCAAAAAACAGAATTAATGTAACTTATAACATTCATTTTGAACATGGAGTAATTCCAGCTTCGGAATACCGCCAGTTCAGACAATACATCATTGAATTAGAGAAAATTGAAGCGCTTAAAATTGTTTTGAAGGAAAAGGCGGATAAATAATGAAAAATATTCTTTTACCAATGTTTGTAACTTTACTGTTTGCATTTCCGCTCAGCGCACAGACAGAAGATTCTTTTAAAAAATACACGTCAAGTTATTCATCGGGAAACCAGAAAGCCGAGTTTGAGTATCTGGAAAATTATGTTTTAAATAATCCATTAAGCCCTGAATCAGCGGTTTATATTCAGATGATCGCCTCGTTTTACAACATTAAAGGATATGAAGCCGTTAACAGCGTTCT
This sequence comes from Spirochaetota bacterium, assembly GCA_041306665.1. Classification (GTDB taxonomy): domain Bacteria; phylum Spirochaetota; class UBA4802; order UBA4802; family JAFGJZ01; genus JAFGJZ01. Next base: position 9,065 of record JBFZEW010000224.1, read on the forward strand.
TCGGAAATATGAAGATCTTGTAGCTAAAAGTTCAAGCGCCGATAAAAATGAAATACTTTTTAATTTGCATTTTATAGAGAAAAATTTAAATGAAAACTTTACAGTTGAGGAAAGTAACGAGGAATTAACTTTCATTGATAAATGGAAGATGTCGCAGAATTTCATTCATTACGGATACGCCGATCTACAGTTTGAATTTGATCCTGAGCTGAACAGTAACTTTAAAAATAAAAACGCTACCGCTTCGAAAGACAGTTACATCCGAATTGATGAAAACTCTTTCGCAGAAAAAGGAATCTATTACTTTAAGTCCTCATTTACGTCTTCGTCAAAAATCAATCTGGTTGTTGAAAGCAGCGATTATTATAAAATATTCATTAATGGAAAAGAAGCTGGAGTTAATTTTTATCAGGGGACATTCAGAAACCGCCGCATTTTTTCCGCTGAAGGCGACGGCAGCTATACAGTAATGATTAAAATGCTGGCGGAAAAGAATTCCAGTTTCCGTGTGTCAGCGGTAAATTATGATTTCAGTAAAGCTGAAATTAAATTCACGGAAACAGATTTCCCCGCTGAGGTAAATGCGTCGGAGCGCATGCTATTTCCTTTTAGTGATTTAATGAAAAGAAATGATGTCCCGTCCATGTACGCGCTGGCTAAATATTTCTATTTTTTAAGCAGCAGTGAATTCATTCCAGTTTACGAAAAAATTATTAAAAAAGATCCTTCACAGGCATATAAAACGCTGTATGGTTCCGATCTGGTTGATTTCCATTCAGCGTCGTCCGTGAAATCAGTTTACGGCTGGAAAATTCTTTCAGCAGTTTGGTTGCAGAATAACGCGCCTGTACCGGCTCTATTTTACAGATTCCAGCAGAAGCTTGATGAAGGTAACGCGCAGGACGCGTTTAAAATCGCCGATGAAGTCAGAAAACGCGCAGACTATTATCCGCTTGAATACACGATACTCAATTATTATTATGAGAAAAATTATGAAAAATTATTTCTCGCGCAGCACGAGAGAATGAAAAAAATATTTCCCGGTACGTATAATTCCGATATCTATCTAATGGATTATTATAACGTTAAAAATAACACGAAGAGTAAGGAAATCGGTTTAAGTATATCAAAAAAAATACGAAGTGAAAAAGTTCTGAAAAATCTTTTGTATCAGTATAAATCATCCGGTAAATACGATGAAGCTCTTTCCTGTCTTGACGGTACAATTTACACTCCGTACCGTGAAAATATTGAGCGCGGAAAAATTTTCATTTTACAGAAAAAATTTGCTGAAGCTAAACAGATTTTCCTGAAACTACTCGCGCAGAATGAATCTCCTGAAATATTATACTACCTTGGAAGCATTGAAGTGAGTGAAAACCGCACCGCAGATCTTTACTGGGGTAAACTTTATTCTCTTGAACCGGAATACGAATTTCCGCAGGATTATCTTGGTTATTCTGAGGAACGAAAACTTGTAAATGAGTTTGATGCTTACAGAAATAATGAATATGTTAATTCTGAAATTATAAAATTTCAGCAGAATGTTCTGTACTATCCGCCGTCTGTCGCTTATCGCGCGAACATGATTCGAATTTACAATAATTATAAAAGCCGTTATTTTCAGGAAGAGCTGTTATACATTAAAAATGATTCTGAAATTTCATCGAAAGGTGAATATAGAATTCCTGTCGATTCAAATTATACCATCATTAAAGCGGAAGTAATTAACAGGGACGGTTCCGTCTCGGCCTCATATAAAAAAAATAAAACATCCAATGGAGTTTATCTGTCAATTAACGGTATAAGGAAAAATTGCCTGGTACACGTGATTTATGAAATAAATAATTACGATTTTACGTGGTATAACTCCGCACTTTTTGCCGGAAATTACATTCAGATGCTGAATTTCCGTGAAGGAGCGGGCAAGCTTGAAGTTAAAATAATAACGGAACTTAATGATTTGATTTTATATAACAATAAAAATGCTCCGGTAAAAGTTGATAAAAACGGAAACATTAATATATATTCTTTCGAGATGAATAACATACGCGAAATTGAAAATGAATACTATTCCGGTGATTCTCGGAGGAATCTTCCGGCTTACGGATTTACTAACGTTACTTCAGCGGAGTCGTTCACGCGCTGGTACAAAGGATTCTTTCCGCAATATAAAGATATTTTAGTGCCGGCGGAAATTTCAATTACAGATAAAATGACTGCTGAACAGAAAGTTAACGCAGTGTATGATTTCGTAAGCAGAACTGTAACAACTGAAGGCAATCTGTTTTACTATCCTTCTGATCCGGATGATGTTCTTTATTTAAAAAAAGGTTCTTCCGAAGATAAAGTATTTTTTTCAAGACAGCTTTTAAAGCAATATGGCATTGAATCTTTTCCGGCGCTCGTTCGCGATGAGAATCTGAATGTTAACAGCATTTACATGAAAGACAGTTTTACCGGAATTTTTCTGTATGTTCCTTCGTTGAAATTGTGGCTTGATTTTTCTTCCGAATATTTACCCGCAGGATGTGTGCGGGACACGTATGATGGGTCGCAGGCATTGGTGATTAAAAATGATGCCGTTGAAAAAATTAAAGTAACCGCCGCGAATGAAACTTCCGTGAATATTAATGCTGATATTGATCTTTCTGTAAAAGATGAAACATTCTATAAAATGAAAACTGTCTATTCCGGAAACTATAATTATTTGCGTTATTATTTTAAAGATGTTCGTCAGCATGGAACAATCGTATCGGCTATTGCTTCGATGAATAATCCCGGAATTATCGCGAAAGATTTTTCAGTCAGCAGCATTACCGATTTTTCTGTTCCTTTCAGCATTGAATCTTCAGGAAGTATTCTTGGGTTTTCTCTCCTAAGCGATGAGTCTCTTTCTTTAAATCCATTTTTAATGAAAACAGGTTTCCTTAATTATCTTTACGATAATAAAAGAAATTTTGATTTGATAATCGATTTAAATGAACGTTCCGAAGAAAATTATACCATTAAACTCAGTGATGAATATAAAAATCCCAAGATTTTAATTGAGAAAACTTTAAGCTATGGACCATCCTTCGTGCAATACAGTTTGAAAAAAGAAAAGAACAGTTCTTTTCTGAAGGTTTATAAAAAAACGGATTTTAAAAAGCAGATAATCCCCGTAGATAAATTCGAAGAGTTTAAGATTTTTTCGCTTAGCGTAAGAGAAATGGATAATTATAGAGTTTTGTTGAAGAAAGAGAATTAAAGACCTCTTGTTTTTACGTTTTCCGCAAAAGATGAAACTATTCCGGTGAATGACTCAAGCGTCTTTGCCGGAAGAGAGTAAATTTTTTCGAATTCCGCGTCAAGAGTATTTTCATTCACAAATTGCTGAATGTAATAATTTTTAATTTTACCTGTAAAGACGCCAATTTCTTTGAAGTCATCTTCGGAAATGAAACCAGGCACGGCAGTTGTTCTGATTTCATATTCAATGTCCGAGTTCTGCAGAGTGGTGATAGTTTCTTTTAATTTACTCATGTCGCAACTAACATCTGTCAGTTCATTATATTTTGACGGAGCTGTTTTAAAGTCGACAGCAGCGTAATCGATTAAATTTTTAGAAATAAGTTCTTTAACTATTTCGGGAAAGAAACCATTTGTATCGAGTTTACTTTTTAATCCCGTAGGCCGGATTTTAGCGATAAATTCTACGATGCCGCTCTGAAGACAGGGTTCGCCCCCGGAGATTGTAACTCCATCAAGAAGTTTTTTGCGTTTCTCAAGAAAATTTAAGACATACTCCTCGGAGTATGTCTCAGTGTTATTATTGCTAATGAGATCTATATTGTAGCAGTATCGGCATTTTAAATTGCACCCTCCGGTGAAAATTACCGCACTTATATTTCCCGGAAAATCAATTAA
>JBFZEW010000225.1:0-3784 GCA_041306665.1 Spirochaetota bacterium
CGTTTCTGATTAATCTCAGTAGAATATTTTCAACGTCTTCACCGACATAGCCGGCTTCAGTTAAAGATGTCGCGTCAGCAATTGCGAAAGGAACACGAAGAAGTTTAGCGAGTGTCTGCGCAAGAAGAGTTTTTCCGGTTCCAGTCGGTCCAATCAGAAGAATGTTGCTTTTTTCAAGTTCGACATCGTCTTTTTTAATCTGCATGTTATTGTAAATTCTTTTGTAATGATTATAAACCGCAACAGCAAGAATTTTTTTCGCTTCATTTTGACCAATTACATATTCATCCAGTACATTTTTAATGGAAACAGGTTTTGGAAGCTCTTGAAGGCTTGATGCTATGCCGCCTGTTTCAATATCTTCATCAACTATTTCCGAGCAAAGATCAATGCACTCATCACAAATATACACATCAGGACCGGCAATAAGTTTTTTTACCATGTCCTGACTTTTTCCACAAAATGAACATCTCAATTTATCATCTTTTGAAATATCGTTGTTCTTACCTTTTGCCATTTTTTCTCCTTATGTTATGCAGACTGCAAAAACTGCACATTAAACCTGTTTTACGAATAATAAAATATCTATTTTTTTTCCATGATTTTATCAACAAGTTTGTAATCAAGAGCCTGTTGAGCTGTCATGAAATTATCGCGATCTGAATCTTTCTCAATCATTTCAATCGGTTTGTCCGTGTGCTTCGCAAGTATTTCATTAAGTTTCTTTTTAATGGAAAGTATTTCTCTTGCGTGTATTTCAATATCGCTTGCCTGACCCTGAAAACCGCCAAGCGGCTGATGAATCATGATACGTGAATTTGGCAGCGCAGATCTTTTACCCGGAGCGCCTGCAGCAAGAAGAAGCGAACCCATAGAAGCTGCCTGACCGACACAGAGTGTCGCTACATCGCATTTGATAAGCTGCATTGTGTCATAAATTGCCAGCCCGGAAGTAACTACTCCACCCGGTGAATTGATATATAAAAATATATCTTTTTCAGGATCTTCAGCTTCGAGAAACAGCATTTGAGCGATTATTAAACTTGCAATGTGGTCATCAATTGCTTCGCCTAAAAAAATAATTCTATCTTTTAGCAGTCTGGAGAAAATGTCATATGATCTTTCTCCTCTTGCCGTTTGTTCAACTACTATTGGAACTAAACTCATTTCAACCTCTCAATTTCTTATATAATTTCGGCAATTAGCATCGTATTATATAGAGTGAATAATTTAATTATAACATCCTTTACAAAAAAAACAAAATTTAACGTTTATTTTCTGAAAATGTAAGAAAATGCTAAAAAAAAGATGTTTATCTCAACAGACAAACATCTTGATATTTTAATCATATTTTACAAGCAAATTTTAAAATTTATTTAATATCCATGAATTCTTTGGCTGAAACAGGTGATAAAAGTTTGATTTTTGCGTTTTCATAGATAAAATCCAGAGTTTTATCGAAAATCAACTCAGATTTAATATTCTGCTCAGCATTATTCTGTTTTATCAATTTAAGCATTTCTTCATGGGATTTATTGTTTTTTTCGCATAAATCATCGACATATTTGCTATAATCGGCATCTGTAACTTCAATTTTTTCTGTTCTCGCGATTTCTGAAAGAGTTATGGTAGTTTTTATGCTGCTAAGTGCTTCTTCTTCGAGACGTTTATCAAAATCTTCCTCTTTCATTCCCATTGCTTGCGCGAAAATGTTTCTGTCTGCAATTTGAAAACCCATTCTTTGCTGCATTCGGCTGAAAATAGAATTTTTTTCTGATTCAATCAGCGAAAGCGGCATGTCATATGACGCCTTTTCGATAATCTTTTTAAGAATTTCTGATTTCGCATCGCCTTTTGCTTTCTGCTTTGTATATTTTTCAAGATTTTCTCTGGTTTTCTTTTTCAATTCCTCATAAGTGTCATATTCACCGAGATCTTTCGCGAATTCATCATCCGCGGCCGGAATGTTCCGTTTTTTAATGTCATCGACTTTTATGAGATATTCAACTTTTTTGCCAGCAAGATCTTCAACGTGAAAATCTTTTGGATATTTAAACTTAATTGTTTTTTCTTCGCCTTTTTTCATGGCAATTACATAGCAGTCAAAATCATACTCTTTATCACTTTTTCCTGCGATTACATTCATGTCACTGAAATTACTTTCAGCGGGAGCATCTTTTTCATAATCAACGCGGCGGAATTTAAGTTTTACCAAATCAGTCTTTTCAACTGCTGAATTTTCTTCTTTTTCAGAAATTGTCGCGTGTTTATCGCGGAGAGAATCTATCTCAAATGTAACATCTTCATTTTTAACATTGACTTGTTTTTCTTCCACTGAAATGTTTTTATAATCTTTAAGTTCAACAGTTGGATAAACTTCAAATATAGCTTTATATTTAAAATCCTTATCGATGCTAAAATCTTCAAAATCAATTTTAGGCTGTGTTATTGGATGCTTTTGTTTTTCTTCGAGAGCTTCGAAATAAGTGTTTTTAACGATTGTTTCTACAATCTGTTCATTAACTTTGTCTTTATATTTTTTTTCAACAAGATCAACTGGAGCTTTTCCGGCTCTGAATCCGTCTATTTTAGCAGTTCTCTGTACATTTTTTATTGTTTTAGTATATTCTTCTTTAATTCGTTCAACGGGAACGGATATCTCGAATTCAATTGTTGAATTTTGCAGTTTTTTTTCTTTAATTTCCACGGATTTACCTCGATGTTTTTTTTAATAATTTAGCAGACTTAAAATCAGTCAATCAAATAAATTTATTTATTGGGAGAAAATAAAAAATGCTGCATTTTCATGCAGCATTTTTATGAGCGGGAAACGGGATTCGAACCCGCGACGTCAACCTTGGCAAGGTTGCACTCTACCGCTGAGTTATTCCCGCATTGCGAGTGAAGGGACTCGAACCCCCACGCGTTATACACTAGATCCTAAATCTAGCGCGTCTACCAATTCCGCCACACTCGCGTCAATGCAATTGACAATAGATAATTTACAGAATTATTGTCAACAATTTTTCGACTTTTTCTAAAACTTACGCCCGGCAGGATTCGAACCTGCGGCCTACGGATTCGAAGTCCGACGCTCTATCCAGCTGAGCTACGGGCGCATATCCCGTAAATGGGTGAGAGACGGGGCTCGAACCCGCGACAACTGGTACCACAAACCAGGGCTCTGCCAACTGAGCTACACTCACCATAGTTACGCCAGAGAGGATTCGAACCTCTGACCTACGCCTTAGAAGGGCGTTGCTCTATCCAGCTGAGCTACTGGCGCATTTGAAATTATTTTTAGAAAAAATGTCGGGGCGAAAGGATTCGAACCTTCGGCCCTCTGGTCCCAAACCAGATGCGCTACCGGACTGCGCTACACCCCGAAATGCTCGGTCAACTTATAATCATAGATCCAAAGTGTCAACTTTTTTTAACAATATTTTTAAAAAAATCATTCGCTAATCGTTTCAAGAAGATGTTTTATTGTTTTAACGAGGTCTTCTTTTACAGTTTCTATCTTTTCACCTGTTTTACGGACCATTATTTCGATTTTTCCGTCGTTGAAATAATTTTTACCAATTGTTAAGCGAACAGGCAGGCCGATTAAATCCGCGTTTGCAAATTTAATTCCAGGACTGAGTTTTCTGTCATCATACAGAACTTCAAGATTGCAGCAGTTCAGCAGATTATATATTTCTTCAATCATTTCATTTTCATCTTCACCCTTGCCTATTCCGACAAGATGAACCGCAAAAGGGGCAATGCTTACCGGCCACATTAG
>JBFZEW010000226.1:0-11347 GCA_041306665.1 Spirochaetota bacterium
AGCAGGTTTAACAATCCATTTCTTGTTTTTGTAATCAAACGGAATGTGTCCAATCTGGTTGGCTATTGAATCTTTGTATTCACCTGTGAGGAGAAAATTAATATAACCTGAAATTAAAAGAAACTTATGTGTTTTCTCCCAAATTTGCGGCTGATTCTGCCGTATCCAGTTTGATTTCGCTTTGCGGAAAAGTATTTCAAGCGCAAGCTGCATTCCAACAGTTTTCAAAGCGGCTTTGTCTTTAATGGAGAAACCCGGCACGCCTGACGCTTTGCGCTGATCAAGCCAGAGTATTGAGGGACGAAGCGGTTTCCCGTTTATATCAACATTAACGTATGAATCACGGAGAGTAGTAATTACAACGCCTGATAATTTGTCCATGTTTGCGGGTTTTCGTTTTTTTAAAGAGCTTGTCGCGCGGCACATTGTTTTCCAGTATTCATCCGCGTCTTTTTCCGCCCATCCGGGTTCGTGCGAGATGTAAGGTTCGTAGGCTATTTTTTCAACGTCGATTATTTTCCCGGTTTTATCAAATATGATTGCACGTAAGCTTTGGGTTCCGAAATCTACAGCTAAAATGTATTCTTTTTTCACTGAGGTCTCCTTTATGCTGGTGGTCATACCACCAGCATAAGATCAATCTAAATCTCAGAAAATAGTTTGTCAAATATTTTATTTTTTTTCTTTAGATGAAAGCTTTCTTAATGCGTCTGTTGGAGAAGTAAAAACTGTAAAAAGCTGATCAATTTCCCCGCCGAGACTTAAATCAAGAATGTGGGAATTTATTGACGTTAAAAAAAGCTCTTTTTTGTGAATTTTAAGTTTTCTTTTTATATTTAGCAAATGTCCAATGAAACTGGAATCAATGTAATTCACTTCTTCAAGATCGAAAATTACATTTTTAACTTCGCTTGAAAAGATTTCTTTTTCAATGGGAATAATAGTATCTTTTAAAGTAAGTACCGTCAGTTCTTTTTTATAAAAACGGATTACTTTATATTCAATTTCATCAATGGACGCAAAATCAGTTTCTATATAATTATCCCGCTTTGAAGATTACTGGGGTAATAATCGCACTATTTTTGAAAAAGTCAAACAAAAATCCAAATGCTTCTAAGAAACAAATTCATAGAACCCGGTTATCAAAAGGTAAGTGCAAAGACGCGAAGCCGACACAGGCAGGCGCGAAAACTTAATGCTTTGAAAACAGCAAAATGTTACTGTAAAGTCTAAGGAATGATATCCACTTTAAAGATTTAATAAAACTGGTGTAAACTGGAATAGGTGCCGGGTTTCATTGGATTGGATAATTATTGTTTTACATTATTTTCAGTTTAAATTGGATCGTAAAAATGTTTTATAGTAATTTTATTTTCTTGTAATAACAGTTTTTATTATGTAGAATATAAAATTAGTTATTAGTAAAATCAAATTAAAGAGCGCTTTTCCTGAATGCGGGGTGATAAATGAATTTTTTAGTTAAATTCTGTTTGCGTAAATATGCTGTTGATGATTATATTTTACGCAATAAAGCAATAGCTTTGCTGGCATTTGAGTTGATTATTGCAATGCTATTAATAACTCTTGTAATTACATACTCCGCAATCAGTCCGGAAAACTTTAAAAGGGTTTTTTACAGCACGACGATAATTCAAATTTTTATTGCAGGCAGTTTCCTGCTCATCATTTCAGGTAAATATAACGCCGGTGTATTGTTTTACGCGATTCCAACAATCGCGTTAATTGTTGCTGTAAGATTCTATCTTGTTTTTACAAAACCGCATGTTGTTTTTTCATCTTACATTTTTTATTTCTTTTATTTGATTGTATTTATGGCTGTATTCGGAAAAAGAATTCATCTTCCGATAATTACGTTTATCTTTTTAGTTGTTAATGTTGTATGCTACATTATGGTAAAAGATAAATTAGATGGTGTAGCTTTGGAAATTACAAGTACTGCTGTCGCCAACAGCACTGCCGCTATTATGGTTACGGCGATTGTATCTATGATAAATTTAAAAATTAATCATAACGCGACAAAAATGATTAGAGAAAAAGCGGACACGGATAAAAAACAGCTGGATTTAATATCTTCACTTCTTTTATCAATAAAAACAGTTTCAGACAATCTTGTTTTTTCAGCTGATCATTTCAGTGAAACCTCGATGAATATGACTGAAAAAACACAGACGCAGGCGGCACTTGTTGAACAGTCTGCAAGCGCTATGACTGAACTCGCGGCCGCGGTTGACATGGTCTCTTCGGAAATCACGGAACAGACTTTATCTATAGAAAAAATTGAAGAGTCAATGGGAAAACTAAATGAGCTTATTATAAATGTTTCCGATAAATCAAAAGCAATTATGCTTGAATCACAGAGTTCAATTTCACAAGGGAAAGAAGCGGGAGAAATTTCCGATAACGCGTTTCAAGAGATGAAAAAAATCTATGATAGTACGGAAAAAATTAAAAATATCACGACACTTATTTCTGAAATAGCTGATCAGACGAATCTTCTTGCTTTGAACGCGTCAATAGAGTCGGCGCGCGCCGGTGATGCCGGACGTGGTTTTGCAGTAGTCGCAGATGAAATATCCAAACTGGCTGACAGCAGTACAGATTCAGCGAAGGAAATTTCAAAGCTTATTCTTGAAACGGGACGTAGAATTGAAAGTACTTATGAAATGTTCAATAAACTGAATAATCACATTTCAAACATAAATATTACGCTCGAGAAATCGCATAGTTTAAGCAATGAAATGAGTTTTAATACGGACAGTCAGCAGGAGTCTAGCAACAACGTAACTTTATCGGTTCAAAAAGTAACAGACGTTTCCAAAAAAATCGCCATTGCCATGAAGGAACAGTTGATTTCAACCAATGAATTGTCAGCCGCGTTTGATACAATAAATGAAATAACTCAATACAACGCGGCTACATCTGAAGAAATTGCTGGCGGCGCGGAAAAGTTAAAAGCAGACGCCTTGAATCTTGAAAATCTAGTAAAAAAAGAAATGTGATTCACAGGTTGATTTCTATGGCAACAGGGCAGTGATCAGATCCTGAAATATCCGGACGAATATATGATTTTTGAAGAAATGGTCTGAGCTCCGGACTGATGCAGAAATAATCAATGCGCCATCCGACATTTTTTTCTCTCGCGTGTCCCATGTAGCTCCACCACGTATAATGGCCGGCTCCCTTTTCAAATTCACGAAATGTGTCAATAAAACCGGATTCCATGATTTTATCGAAACCTTCACGCTCTTCATCTGTGAATCCGGCATTGTGTCTGTTTGTTTTAGGATTAGCAAGGTCAATTTCTTTATGCGCGACATTCAGGTCGCCGCAAAAAATGACGGGTTTTCTTTTTTCAAGAGTTTTAAGGTATTTTAATAAATCGACATCCCATTCTTTTTGGCGGTAATCAAGACGTTCAAGTTCTCTCTTTGAATTCGGAACGTAAATAGTAACAAGAAAAAATTTATCGAATTCAAGCGAAATGACACGGCCTTCTTTGTCGTGCTTTTCAATTCCGATTCCATTGATGACGGAAATCGGCTCGATTTTCGATAAAATCATTGTTCCTGAGTAACCTTTTTTCTCCGCTGAATTCCAATAAACATAAGGGTATTGCGGAAGGTTAAGTTCAACCTGTTCTTTCTCGGCTTTAATTTCCTGAACGCAGAAAATATCAGGATTTTCGGATATTGCGTAGCCGTGAAAGTCTTTTTTTATTACTGCGCGGATTCCATTGACGTTCCAGGAAACAATTTTCATTTGTCACCGCCACTTGTTTTATATAATTTAAAATGCGAATTTACAAATTAAAAATATTTCGCGGACTAAGGAAGTTTCAATTCAGCTACCGCTTCTGTTTTGTCGTTACAAATTTTAAAAAACTTGTGAAGTCTTGAAACGATAAGCAGTTCCATTACAGTGTCGGGAATGTTGTAAAATACGAGAATGTTGCCGTTGACTTTAAGTTTTTTGTCAAGACTGATCATGTGGCCCAGAAAACTTGAGTCAATGAACATTACGTTGCACATGTCAATGAGCACGTGCATGTTGCTGTCGGACATGATTGTATTTATTAGTAGAGGAATGCTGCCGCGTAAATTTTCCATGGTAAGTTCACTTTCTGTAAAAGTAATTAAACTGTAATGCGGAAAATTGTCGATTTTGAAATTGGTTTCGATTTTAATTCCTCCATTAGGAAAGTCTATTTAGATAAATTTTTTTAATATAATATGTCAAGCTATTCAGTAAAATTTTATATAACTATTTGATGACAAAATTTGTCTTGCGCGTTTCTGTAATTATATGATACTTGATTCTTTAAAGTAATAAATTTTGAATTTGCGTAAACATGCGTTTCGGCATATCTTTTTTTGCAAAAAGAATTGTATGAAAAGATACTGGTTTTGATGATTGAATGTTTTCCCATGAAAGAATGTCGTGATAAGCGGCGGCAGAAGTGTAAATCCCCGGCATCCATAAGAATGTACAGCGGCAGGTTATGATTGAAACATGCCGCGGATAAAATAAAAAAAGTGCAATAAAACAGGAGACAAATCGTTATTAATAGCATGAGCGAGAAAAAAAGAATTATCGGTGAGTTTTTTAAGAAAGAATATTCCCGAATGATTTCATACGTTGATTATTATTTAAATGAAGAAACTTATGAGAACAGTGATGATGTTGTACAGGAAGTTATGCTGAACGTTTACAGCCTTGCTGATTTTACTGTGCCGGTGAATGACTTTTCAGCGTACATATACAGGTCTTTAAAAAACCGCGTAATCGATATTTCTCGCAGAAAGAAAGAAAAGAAAAATCTTTCAATATCATCTGACATGGGAGATGGACAGACGCTTTTGGACATTTTGCATGATGTCAGATATGACGCGTCAGAAGAACACGATAAAGAGAACATTAGAAATCTTTTTTATCAAGCGCTTGATTCGTTAAAAGACAAAGACAGAACAATTATCATTATGACAGAATTTGAAGGGAAAACTTTCAAGGAAATCAGCATTGAAATGAACGTGCCTGTCGGTACTCTGCTCGCGAGAAAATCACGGGCGTTTAGCAAGATTAAAAATTATATTCTCAAGAACAATAATGAAAATATTTTCAGCTGAAATATAAATAAAATTTAAGGAGAAAAACATGGGAAGACACTTTCATAAAAGATTAAGAGATAAGAATGGTAAAATAATCATTCACAGGGTCGTAGGAATGGTAATGGTCGGCATAATTCTTGCGGTGCTGTTCGCGCTAGTGTTCGCTTTTTTAGTCCAGTATTTATGGAACACAATTCTGGTTTCAGTGTTTGCCGTAAAAATGATAACTTTCTGGCAGGCGTTCGGAATTATCATCCTTGCTAAAATTCTTTTCGGAGGATGCGGTAAACATGGAGCAATACATAAAGGCCATGATCACTTCTGCAATGAAGGGCAGAACGGCAAAGAATTTTTCTGCGACGTTGACGGAAAGTGGGACAGATACAGAGATTTCTGGAAAGAACATGGTTCTGACGCGTGGAAGGAATATCTTGATAAAAATGAAAATCCGGATAAATGAAGAACTGTTAAATAATTCGTAAAATTTAACAGGGGTGCTTTTGCACTCCTGTTTTTTTGGAGATAACATGAATAAAAAATTATGGCTGATAAAAATAACTTTTATCTGGGGAATAATCGCCGATGCTGTTGAAACCGTGAGGATGATGTTTCCAGGATTTTATTTAAAAAGCGGAAATTGGAATCTCATTCCTTCATTAGAATTTTCTTTCGGTTTGTCATCTGCAGTTCCGCTGATGCTCGGCTGGACGCTTGTTCTTGCATGGGGTCTGGTAAAACCGGTTGAAAGAAGAGGTCTTTTGTTATGTCTCGTTCCGGTTGTTGCGGGGTATATGTTTATTTATATTTCAGCAATAACTAATGGACTTTTAAATGCAGGCAGCGCTTTCCCGGTACTTTTCTCGCAGACAATTTTAATTGTTTTATCTGTAACAAGTTACTTCTTCGCGAGACAGATATCTCAAAGCAGCAGAGAAAAATGAAATTTTTTTGAGAGGGAACAATGGCTAATTTATTAAAAGAAATCGGAATGCTCATGTATAACGCGGGTGAAGAAGTCGAGAAAAAGGCGAAAGAATTTAACGAAAAACGTAAAAATGAATATGGCGATTTTGAAGAAAAAATTAAAGGTGAAGCCGATGAATTTAAAACAAAGTTTAATGAAGAAATGGGAAAAGCCAAAGATTACACAAATGACTTCATTGATAAATTTAAATTCGCAACTAAAAAAGAAATTGATGAACTAAAAAAAACTTTGGATGAAGTTTCATCAAAATTGAATGAAATGGGAAAAGATAAATAATGCACATATCCTCCGGATTTATTGCCGGAGGATTTTTTACAGAAATCATGAATTTTCAGCTAGTCCGGTGAAAATTTTTACTCTGTTTCTTCCGTTGTGTTTCGCCTCATAAAGAGCTTCATCTGCCATTTTAATCAAGGGTTCCTCTGATACTTTTTCATTTGGCTGTTTTACTGCAATTCCAAGACTGATGGTTACTACACCGGCAGGAAGTGATTTTATATGCGGAATGTGGAGGCTCTCAACTTTTTTTCTAATGTCTTCGGCAATTTTTTCTGCACCATTGGAATGTGTATTTGATAGAATTATTAGAAATTCTTCGCCGCCGTATCGCGCGCAGAAATCTCCCGGACGTTTGAGATTTTCCCTGAAAACTCCGGCAACGGCTTTCAAGCATAAATCGCCTTCACCGTGACCATAAGTATCATTATAAAATTTAAAATTGTCAATATCAATCATGATTACCGAAAGAGGAGTTTTTTCGCGATTACTGCGGTTGATTTCAAACTTTATTACATGTGAAAAAGAATGCCTGTTTGCAAGTCCGGTAAGCGCGTCTGTTGATGCTTGTGATTTAATTATTGAGTATGCTTTTTCAAGTTTAATTCCGAAAAAAAGTAAACATGATATTCCGGCAATGAGTGTTGACGCATGAATGATCACGAGCTTTAACAGTGAAATTTCTGGGATTTGAGAAAGAATTATGCTGATTCCTCCGCGAATATCGCCTTCTTTGTAGCCTTGAATCGCATGGCATTTTAAACACTCTTTTTTTGTTATCAATGGAGCCATGTAAAAAAAAGCCCCACTCTCGTTTTTCGGTAATATGTATCCTGTTTCCTGAGATCCTTTTTCGAATTCAGTTAACGCGATCTTTTCCAATGGAGATGGATTATTGGCAGGTCGTATCGGATTAAGACTTGTCATGTGAAATTTAACTTTTGATTCGGAATTCGTTAATTCAGAAACCTGTCTGGTCATAAATGAAGGATTAATAAGTGTAAGTTTTAAATTATTATCTGCGGTTAGATTTTTATTTGGAACATTTAGATAGGGATTAGGTTGAGTATCTCCTGAGATTGGAACATAAACTCCTCCGTGTCCTGCGTTCCAGGTTCTGAAAAGCACAACCAGATTAAAATAACTGCGCGCTGCCACTATGGAAAGATTAAACTGTTCATTTTTACTGCTTTTATACATCCATCCGAAAGATATTGACACAATAGTTATCCATATAAAGCATGATATAATTATCCATTTACGCATTCAGACCTCATTTCACGGAGATAGATATATTTTAGAATATTTTTGTAAATATGCAATAAAATATTTAGCGGGATGAAAAGTAAATTATAATAAAAACTGGGCAATATTACAATTTGTTACATTTGGAAACAGACTTGTTACAAATGTAACTGATATTAACTGTATTGATTCTAATGAATCAAAATAAAAATATCGGAGAAATGATATGAAAAAATTTTTAGTAATGAGCATTGTATTGTTAACAGCCGGAACAATCGCTGCTGCAGCACTTAGCGGAAAGGATTATGTTGAGAAAGGAAAACCGGGAAAAGTTTCAGGTGTTCTTCTGGAAGAATCGGCGGAATGGTATGTGATTGACGGCGTTAATAAAATAGCTATTCATATGGGTCCTGTTTTTTACAGAGATGAAATCAAATTGAATTTGAAAGAGAATGACAAAGTAACTGCGGAAGGCTTTGTTTATGAAAATGAATTAACTGTAACAAAGCTGATTTATAACGGTAAAGAATATAATTTCCGTGACAGCAATGGTGATCCTTTATGGGCAGGACGGGGAAACCGTCAGGGCAATGGCCTCAGAAGTAGAAATTGATATTTTCTAAACTCCCCCTTTAACATGCAGGCAGCAGAAAATATATTCTGCTGCCTGCAATAATCTTTTTAAAGATTTTAAAACTTGAATTCCAGGCCTTTCTTCCACCAAACATAATACAAAGCTGTAAGTTCAGGTGATTGTATTATAATATTACAATTATTAAGTAATTGTGATTGACATCTTTGGATTGATGAAATATATTTTGCGGTTTGAAAAATTCACAGGAAAAATGTGAAGATTGGATAAAATTTCTTATGAAAAAATTTATTTTAATAATAGTAAATTGTTTAATTTTATTGCCGGGTTGTGATTATTCTGTGAAAAAGGAAATGCTGCCGATTCCGGATCCTCCGGTTTTCACGACCAACGAATTTATTTTTGGTGTCTGGATGCAGAGTTCAATTGCTAAACATGACGGAATTACAGTTGCTCAGCAGTATAAGAATATTGGTATAAATACATATATGGGATTGTGGCAATGGCCGAGCGAAGCAGTAATGTATTCGGGTTGGGCTGAGGATTCAATGGAGGCTTTGAAAAATGCAGGATTAAAAGTTTTTGCAGGAAATGATAAAGCTGCAGTTGACTGGATCAACAGTCATCCTGAATATGACGATACTTTTCTTGGATATTTATTAGGAGATGAACCTGACATGTTCAGAAACAGCGGAGATCCTGCAGTTGCTGAAGAAAATTCTCCGATAGGGTGGCATGCTTTCGGAAGCAGACTTTTAATTAAAGATAGCACAAGACCCGTGTATGCGAATTTCGGAAAACCTTTTGCAAAAGATGTCTGGTATTCGTCATACTATGGCAGTACGGGCTCACAGGCGAGTGATTGCGCGCATTATGTTGCTCCAATAAGCGCCATGTCCAGTGATTTTTACGGAATCACAGATCCGTGGGAGTTGCCTGAAAATCATGGTATATGGACATATGGACGTGCTGTTCGAAACACAATTAAATATGCAGATGGTAAACCTGTGTGGGGATTTGTTGAAGCGTCTGCTCCGTGGCATGATGCATCAAGCACTAAGTGGATGTTTCAGCGTATGCAGGCTGATTTAATCGGACCTATTGTCTGGAATATGGTTGTTAATGGCGCGGTCGGTGTTGTATATTTCTGTCATGACTTTTCACCGGATACTAATCCAGATCCGGCGGTTACAACAAATCTTGGCAGCTATGCAGCTTTGCTTGAACCGGGAATGAAAGATGCTATTCAGGACGTAAATGCGGAAGTTAAAGCGTACGAGGACATTCTGCTAACTCCAACTCTTTCAACAGTGAGTTCTTCTGCAGTCGGCGGAGTTGATGTTATTACGCTTGCTAAACAGTATAGTGGTTCAACTTATATCTTCGCGATGGGAGACGGTAATACAAACTTTAGAGACGGACAGGCTGTACATGCAACAATAACAGTCGCAGGAGAAGGATCCAAAACAGTTACAGTTTTAAATAAAAGTGGTGCAGTAATAGATACAATATCAATGAATAGTTCCGGTGTTTTTGAGGATGATTTTACTGCCTATGAGGTTCGGATATATAGATTTTGAATTTATGCATAAAGAGTTGTTTTAAAGCATATTTATCTTTTCTTTAAATAAAAATGAAATTTTCTTCATAAATTAATTCATAATAATCATGTGATGCTGACAGGTTATTATGAATAAACAATTCTTTCGAAAGACGAATAAGTACTCGATTTTTATATTAATTATCATATTGCTTTTAATAGTAATTAATGGGTTGTCTAACTATTATCTTCATGAAAGATATTTAGAAAAATCATCCTTTTATATTGAAACACATGATTCCGCAAGCAACATACAAATAAAACTTCAGAAACAGATTAAAATTATAAAAGATGTATCACTCAGTGTAAATGAATCTGAACGAAATGATAATTATTATAAATTTTCAAAATATTATACAGAAATATTAAATGATTTGTTTAACCTTAATTATCTGTTTATTGATAATAATGTTGAAAAGAGGATTGAAGTTTTAATCGGGAAATATAAACTATTGTCGCAGAATTATCTCAGGTTTTTCTTCCAAAGCGGACAAGTCAGTGTTCATTTGCCGGCATCAGAATCTTTGATTCAAAATGAATTTGAAGTAATAGGAATGATGGATGAAATTAGTGTTGAAATTAAAAGAAGCGTTGACAGAGAATTAATCAGTTTAAATCGTATTTATAATAGAAATATGGCAGTACTTTTTTTTCTGCAGGTTCTTTTTACCCTAATTCTTTTAATATTTATTATCAATAATAATAAAAAAACCCAGAAAAATCTTGTTGGTTTAAGCAAAAAACTGAATAGTTATCTTCCGCCGCAATTGATTAATTCTATTCTATATGACACCGATGACAAAAAACACACGCTTTTAAAAAAGAAAATAACTGTGTGTTTTACAGATCTTCAGGGCTTTACAGAACTATCAAACCGTAATGATGCTGGAGTTATCTCCAGAATTCTGAATGAATATCTTATTGATATGTCTACAATCGCTCATGCCTGGGGAGGAATGGTTGATAAGTTTATGGGTGATGGAATTATGATTTTATTTAATGCTTTTGACGATAACGTCGAAATTGATCATGCATATTTATGTGTAAATATGGCGCTGGTAATGCAGGATCATTTAAAAATATTAAACAGAAAATGGCATGATGAAGGACTAAATGTTGAATTGTCTTTGCGTATTGGAATTAATTCAGGATATGCTATATTAGGAAGTTTCGGACCAGAAGACAGAAAAAGTTTTACTGCAGTGGGAAATACTGTAAATATAGCGTCGCGGCTTGAAAACATCTGTCCGGCCGGTGAGGTGCTATTAAGTGTTGATACAAAAAAGTTATTAGATGATAAATTTAATTTTATTACAACAGGTAAAAAAATCATAAAAGGATTAAATTATCCGCAGGAAACTTTTATAGTAAAAAAAACCACAGAATGATTTTCCCAGATTTCCCGTCAAAAACGTATTGAATTTTGAAATTGTTGTTTTTAATTTTTTCAATTGCATCAAGAATGTCATTGTTGATTTGGGTTTTCAGTTCATCATAAATTGATTCTGTCCAGATTTCACTTT
>JBFZEW010000227.1:0-2607 GCA_041306665.1 Spirochaetota bacterium
TTTCACTGCTTGGAATGCTTGGCCTGATCGGAGTAATAGTTAATGATACGATTGTAATGATTGATCATTTAAATGAAAACTGCCGGTCAAGAGGATTCAGCATTGATGTGATGTCTACCGCCGCGGCGGAACGATTCCGGCCGGTTATTCTGACTACACTGACGACTTTCGCGGGATTGATTCCGACCGCCTATGGTTTCGGAGGCGACATACCTTCCATACGTCCAATGGTTTTGGTAATGGCATGGGGTTTGATTTTCTGTACGACAATTACTCTCGGGTTCACGCCTGTTCTTTATTCAATAGCATCTAAGGCTGTTAAGTTAACGAACCTTGAGCCGGAAAATTTACTCGGAAAAAAAGCAGGCACAAAGCGTAATGTAAAAAAAGAATCAAAGGCGTAAAGGAATATTTATAACCGCTCATTTTTTATCGCGATGCGGAATTTAATAATGAGCGGTTGCGCGTGCTGATTTTAATTGAAAAAACTGAGTGAACTCTGCTGCTGATCTTCGATTACGGCTTTAGGGAAATGTATTTTAAAAGGTTCAATTTTAACCGCGAGTAAGGGTTTCTTACAGCTTAACGCCGGAAATTTCAGCGGATCAACGGTAATATGTTTTACCCTGGCGATTGTACCGTATCCTGATCCGGAAAATTTCGTATAATACGCTTTTTTCCCGAACTCCTGTACAAGCGGAAACGGAAGTAATGCCGTATTCAACGGAAATTTTAAAAATCCCGGTTTTATTTTCATTGAGAAAAATGTTTTTTTGTGCTGTTTAAATTCAATCTGATCATGTTCTTCGTCTATTTTTGTAAATGTGAAGTCGGCATGTTCTTTTGGTATTGCCCAGTTTTTTTTACCGTTGTAAACGCTGTTCATTGTGGAAACATAAATTTTGGAAATTGTATGTTTTATGTTTTTACCGTATTGAAATTTTCCGGGAATGAAAAGAAGTTCACCGTACGGTCCTGCGTTTGACGTTTCATAATCAACTGCCATTAACGCTCCGAACCCTCCGCGGAAAGAAGATTTAAATTTTTCACTTAAAAATTTGTCTTCAGCAATTTCTTTTTTACTGAATCTGTAAATAAGCATGTAGCCTTTGCCGGTTAAATTCCACGGCGCTTCGGCTGTTATTATTTTCTTGTCATCAATGTTATTGTAATCCGTCATTTTAATTTCCTTTAAGATTTTTGATTTTCTTTTTTTCAATTGCAAAATAAACGTTCAATAGCGCTGGAGCGAATTTATTTATTACCAGCATTGTTCTGAAAATTTTTGACGGAAAAATATGTTTTTTATTCCGTGAAATCCCGCGCGCAATTGCTTTCGCGACTTCAGCCGCGGTCTGTCTCGGCCATGGCAGTTTTTCCGATCCGGCAACTTCGAAAAACGAAGTCAGCGTCGCGATGGGATATACCATGTTTATATGCTGGTTTTTATTCAACTCAAACCGGTACGCATCGGTGAGTCCTTTTAAAGCATACTTTGTCGAAACGTAAAGAGCATAGCCGGGCATTGCCATGAAACTCATTGCGCTCGCTGTGATTGCAAAACTGAAAGGTTTGTCCTGTTTCATGTTTTTCATTTTAGCAAGTGAATAAGCCGTTGAAGCAACGTTCGTCTTGAAAATAGAATCGATATGATTCCAGTCCGGGCGGTTAAATATTTCATAGTATGCGAATCCGGCGTTTGCGATGAAAATTTCCGGTTCACCGAAAATTTCGGCCGCTTTTAAAAACATTAAGTCAATGTTCTCCGGTTGTGAAATATCGCATGAAAATTTTGTGACATTCGGCATATCTGGAATTTTTGAAATATTTCGAGCGACTGCGAGAATGGTGTTTTCCCGAGATAGAATTTTACACAGTTCAAGACCTATTCCGGAACTTGCTCCCGTTAGAATTATTTTTTTATTTTTAATCATTGTAACCTCCCGAGGTGAAACTATTATTTACTGATCTTTACGGCCTGGGCGAATTTATGAATTAGTTTCTCGATTATATTCAGTTCATTTTCCGCAATGAAGTCTTCTTTGTGTTTGAAAAGAAAGTAATGATATTCCTCAACGCGTTCGATCGAGAGCTGTCCGTTCTGATTTATTGATATATGAAAAACTCTGGCATCAGACTTGTCCTGAGTTTTTGTGATAATTCCCTTTTTCAGCATTTTTTCAATTAGCCGCGAAGTCTGATATTTTTCGAGCATCATTTTTTGGCTGATTTCACTTATTATCAAATTTTCATTTTTTCTAAGAATCTGCAGAAGATAAATCTCCTGCCAGGATAAATTGAAAAGTTTTTCCTCGGATTTTTCGAAAAGATACGAAGTTTCCAGAAAATCAAATAAAAGCCTGTCGATTTTTTCTTTTTTCATTAGATCAATATAATGATAATGGTTGCAATCGGCAACTATTATTTTAATAAAATTATTTTTTTTGATAAATTATTAGATTTGACTTTGCTTGAATTTAAAATAAAATATACTTAAAATGCATCACCGGATAAAACAAATGAATGTAATTATACATTTTGAACATACAGATGTTTTAGATGACGGTACGGTTTTATAAAAAAATAATAGCAGTGATGTTTTTTCAC
>JBFZEW010000228.1:0-3097 GCA_041306665.1 Spirochaetota bacterium
CTATACAGCTGCTCATGTACTATACAATACCAGACCATTGCTGAAGGATTTTTCAAAAACTCTCGGAAAATATAAATATCAGGAAAGAATGTTATGGCTTACAGATACGTATGAAGATAATAATGGAGTAGCAACTTTTTTAAAATCAATGCTCACTGAAATAAGAAAAAGGAATCTCCCTATTGATATTTGCGTCTGCAGTTCAACATTAAAATCCGATGATAATCTGATTGTATTAAAACCATTAAAAGAATACTCATTCAGTATATACAATAATCAGCCGTTAAGAATACCTGATATAATGGAAATTACAAATTTATTTAAAACCGGTGAATATGACCGTGTTATTTCTTCGACAGAAGGTTTCATGGGTTTAGCCGCTCTTTTCATCAAAAAGGCTTATTCAGTACCGGCATATTTTTATGTTCATACTGACTGGATGACTTTTGCCAAGAAAGTTATCAGAATGGATAAGCAGTATCTTGACAGAACAAAAAGGATATTACGCACTTTTTATCAGCAATTTGATGAAGTATTTGTCTTAAATTCAGATCAGCATAAATCTTTCCTCAGCTCTACATTTAACATATCAAAAAACAAAGTTCATATTACTGCTCACTGGGCAGAAGAAGGATTCAAGCCCGGCAAAAATAAACGTAACAAATTATTCAATATTCATAAAGAAAATCCTGTTATAATCTTTGCAGGCAGATTAAGTGCGGAAAAGGGAGTATTCGAAATTCCTGCTATTTATAAAAAAGTAAAAGAAAAAATAGATAACATCCGGATTGTCTTTGCAGGCAGCGGTCCGGCTGAGCGTGATTTAAAATTACTTATGCCTGATGCAATTTTTACAGGATGGATCGATCATAAAAAACTTCCCGAATATCTTTCTTCTGCTGATTTACTGATTCTTCCATCAAAATTTGATACATTCGGATATGTAATTATTGAAGCATTGAGCTGCGGAGTTCCCGCAGCCGCGTATAAATCAAAAGGTCCGAAAGATATTATTGTTAATAATAAATGCGGTTTTCTTTCAGACACTCCTTCTCAAATGTCCGAAAATATAATCACGTTTTTTTTAAATCCGAAAATGCAAAAAAATATGAAAATAGAGGCTATCAAGAGATCGAAAAGCTACAGCTCAGATATAATTTTAGACAATCTGTTAAAAAATATTAATCTGCAATAATAAAATTGAACATGTTATCTAATTCTTCATGATTTTAATAATTTAAACTATAAATCAATGCTTCATTAATGAATAAAAAAAATTGAACCGGATCAATAACTGAAAATTTTCTTCCGGTTCAATTAATATAAAATCAAAATTCGAATCTTTTTTTCTACTCTTCTAAATCATTTTTTTTATCTAATGATTTCCTAATTTCAATAAATTTATTTTCTTTTTTTTCCAGTTTCAAATTTTCCTGTTCATATTTATTTTTAACGATTTCCTTTTTTTCATTTGCTTTCTGAATTTTACTTTCAGCTTTTTGCAAAATTTTTAACTCTAATTCTTCTTTAATTCCTGACAATATTTTAACATCATTAATAGTAATAACATCAATTTGTTTTGAAAAAATATTAATAAATTTTTTACTGTTCTTATCAATTTTACTTAAATCCGAAAAAGTAATTTCATCTTTTGATTGCTCGACAAGAGATGTAACTTCATTTTCAAATTTTGTTAAAATATTTTTTTTAAGTTTTTCATCAAATTTGGTTAATTTACTGGATTTCATAAATTTATAAAATTTTAAGTTTTTTCCGCATTCAAAGATTTTATTCCAATCATCAGTTTCAAAATCAATACTTACAGCAGAAGATGCTGGCATTTCATGTGAAAAATCAGGAAAGAACCGGCTTACAATTTCTGATAATATAGGATTATGTCCAATAAGCATTATACTTTGAATCGAGTTATCTATTTTATTGAAAATTGATTTAAAAGTAATCATGTTTACATTCTGATATAAGTATTCATTTATTATTATATCTTCTTTCGAAAAACCGAATTTTTTCGCAGCGATTGAAGCAGTTTCAACAGCCCGCAATGCAACACTTGTTATTATTACATCACAATTAAATGATGTTTCATTCTTAATGCTTTTTAAAATTTTCTTGCTTTCCTTTTTTCCTTTATCAGTAAGATGACGTGAATAATCAGTGCCTTCTGATTTAATTTTTTCTGCAGTACCATGCCTCATAAAACAAATTGTTTTCATGTTTATCTCCTTTATTTCTTAATTACTTATTGAATTCATTCATGTTAATATTCCTGATGAAAATTTATTGAACTTACTTTCTCTGATTATTATGTTTTTAAATGCTATTTTTTTACTGCAGCTAGTTTCTTTTCCGTTAAAATTATTAAACAATAAATCAGCAACAGCAAATTTCTTTAAAACTGCAAAATGCGATAGACATTTAATTTTTTTCATAATTGAACTCTCCTTTCTTTTACAAAACTGATTTCATTTTAAAATCAGGATTTACTCTTTAATTTTTTTATGATATACAAAACCTCCAATTATAGCTGTCAATGGTGCAACTGTAACAAGTCCGAAACTTCCGACAACAGTATGAAGTATTTCTGATGAAATATATTGGAGATTAAGAATATTTTCTACCGGTACTCCCTGTGCAATAAAAACCATCAGCATTGTTGAAAAACTTCCGGAATAGGCAAAAAGCAAAGTGGTGGTCATTGTACCGATTACAGATCTCCCGACCGAAAAGCCGGAAAGAATTAAATCCTTAATGTGTATATTAGGATTTTTTTCAGAAATTTCACACATTGATGCTGATACATCCATAGCGATATCCATTACTGCTCCGGCGGATGAAATAAATATCCCGGCCAGAAATATCTGCGACAGATTCAGTTTACTGAAGCCTATGTAAAGAAGTGTTTCTGAAAAAGGCTTAATCTCACCGGGTATTTTAAAAAAATGACCGAAAAAAAGCGCTAGAATACATGTAAGGAAAACCCCTGTTATTGAACCCGCAAATGCTGTAAAACCTTTTTTTGTAAAGCCGGCAACAAGAAAAATTATTACAGCTGTAAGTACTGTTACAATCAGCAGTGAAA
>JBFZEW010000229.1:0-11784 GCA_041306665.1 Spirochaetota bacterium
TCTATGCAACATTATCGCGAAACTTAAAATAACCGAATCATCAACCAATCTTGTTAAAATATTCAACTATGTAAAAAAATACCGAGACGAAGAAATTTTTAATACTGTTACCTACACTTTATCTGTACTTAACTATCCTTACATGCTTAGCGAACTTGAAATTTTCCTTCTTTCGGGAGATTCAAATGAACAGCAGTGGGCGGTAAATCAGCTCGCTCTATTCTTAGAACATAGATCCATCAGCATAATGCTTGACTATCTGAATTCAAACGGACTGACGGATAATCCTGTTATTGAAAAATTAATCAATATCATAATCAAGCGTGATATAAAACATAACAAGGGCGCTAATCAGACTGCAAAAACGATTCTTGAAAGAAGCAAGCGAGATGAAATAAAAAAATTCGCCGCGCAAATGATCGGGAAAACAGCGTATGAAGAGGATATCGCCTATCTGAATGAAATTTTTCAGCACACGGATAATTATTTAATTAAAGAAGGAATTGTCCAGGCGATGGATTTCATCATCAGAGGCAATCCGGAATTAAACAAACGGCAGGTAATTGAAATTTTAAAAGGATATTTGCACGATCCCGGTATTAAGGTCAGAATGTATGCGTGTTCAATTCTTCTTCAACTCGGAAACAAAGAAGCTTTGAGCTCTCTGCAGGACATGATGGTAATAAAAAACCGGAAGGTTCAAAGGGAAATATTGACTCTTCTCGGGGATTTCATAAATATTGAAATCGCATTCTTTTTCATTTATCTTTTAAAAGAAGACTATGCTATTTCTTCAGATATTTTACCATTGTTTTACAATCTTGAACAGCTCGATATAAAAGAAATAGATCACTTCGCGGTTAATCTATTTAAAAAATTTGAAGGCTACGATTATGATTATTCTTTCGGGAAAAGTAAAGAAATAGTTGAAACTCAAAAACATAAACTCGAAGCGGCATTTACAGAAAAAACAGTCAATATTCTAGTAATGGATATTAGTAATTATTCAAAAATTCAGTCACTCTATAAATCGACTGATCTCTCCATTACATATAAAAAATTATTTGATTCGTTAGTTGAAACAATTGAATCCAACTCAGGCATTATTTCCAAAATTACAGGCGGAGAAATAATTTCATATTTTATGAATTATCCGAACTCGGCTAATGCCATGCTTGAAATCTCAAAAAGAATCAATAAATTCAACGAGAATGTTGATACAGACAAGCAATTCACGTGTTTTTATTTTCTTAAAAACACAAAAACATTTCTTGTAAACCAGGAAATAATTTTCGCATCAGAAATTGAATTTGAAAGATCAAAGTCATCTCATTTGTCAAATATTCTTATTACTAATTTAAATACAGCAAGCACACTTCAAAAAATTTACAAGTGCGATTCGCTTCCGGATTCAGCGTTCGACTTAAGGGGTTATTCTTTTTCATTCAAAGAACTTAAATATTCCATGACTTTCATAAACGACGCGGAATCATTCATGGCTAAAATGAAAGATGACGAGAAAAAGCGCACAATGCTGAACAAAGATCTGGAAACTGCGATTGCGGACTCCGGAAAACCTTTAACAAAAGACGGAGCCGCTTACGCAAGAGCAATGGATGATATCGGCCGAATGCTGAAGCGTGAATTCAATGAAATAAATAAATATGTTTCGAAAAGATCAACAGACAGAGAGCTTATTTCCACTGTTGAAAAAAATCTTTCAAATATTTATAAACTTTACAATCTCGAAACGTCTAAGCAGGTTATTAAATAAAAAAACTATAGGATGCGTCCAATGTTCGAATTTTTATTTGCAGACAAAACTGAAAAAAGAAAAGCGCTTATAATCGAAGGCGGCGGTATGCGCGGAATTTTTATCGTCGGAGTACTTCAAGCGTTTGCCGATAGAAATTACTTTCCATGGAAAATAATCGCCGGATCTTCCGCCGGCGCGTTAACCGGCACGGCTTATGCGGCAAAACAGATACATATCGCGAGAGATATTTTTTTCACGAAATTAATTTCAGATGATTTCATCAAATATTCCCATATTCTTAAGAAAGACAAACATATCATGGATCTTGACTGGCTGATTACTGACGTACTTGAAGGCAATGAACCTCTCGATTTGAAAAAACTCCGGAAAAGCGTTCCGGTAATAATAACCGGAACGGACATTCCCGAACAGGGAGATGTTCAAACTGTTTATTTCAGCTCAAGGAATGACGACATGAAAAAAGTTCTTACCGCGACTGCCGCTCTGCCATATCTTTACAGGGGATTTGTCAACTATAAAGACTACAATTTACTGGACGGCGCGCTTCTTGATCCGCTTCCTTATGACTACATCAAATCGAAGGGTTATAAAGACAAAGACATTACGATTATTCTGACAAGACAGAAAGGCTATCGCAAGAAAGGGGAAAGTTTCTGGATTAGTTCGATTTATGAAAATTATTACAAGGATGCAAAATATAAAAAATTTCTCGAAATTCTTGATAACCGCTTCGTCCGATATAATAACTTTCTGAATGACCTTGAAAATAACCACCCTGATTTAAAAATAATATATCCTCCTCAGGACTTTAAAGTTAACCGTCTGTCACAGGACATGGAGTCACTAATGAAAGGTTTTCAGGATGGAATCAAATCAGGTAAAAAATATTTGCGCAAAATCGGTTATATGAAATAATTCATTTAAAAAAATCATCATAAGTCATTAGTTTAATTCCCAGCTTCTGCGCTTTCTGCAGCTTCGAAGAACCGCTGGTTACGTCTTCACACAGCAGAATTAAGGTATCTTTGGTTATCGAATCGGTAAACTCATAACCACGCTGTTCAATTTCAGCGATAAGTTCATTTCTGCTGTTCGGACCTTTGCCAGTCATGCAGACCTTTCCTTTCGATTCAGAAATACCGTCAGCTGCGATAGTGAGACATTCTAATAATGAATTTAAAAAAGATAAATTTAATTTATCCTGTTTCCATTCAATTATATTTTTACCGATTACAAAACTATCATCATCAAAATTTTGAAACTGTTCAATTGAATAAATACCGAGTTTTTTCAATGATTTTTTCTGAACAAGAGGGATTCCAAGACCAGAGAGTACATCGAGAGCAGTAACATTCCGTGACGAGGAAATTTCTGCGAGAATTCTGCCGGTTTTTTTATCGGCGAAGCCTTCCAGACCTTCGAAGTCTTTTTCAGTAAGTTTATATAAATCACTTATCGATTTGATTTTTCCATTATCGAAAAGAGATCTTACTGTCGCTTCTGCCACTGTTTCAATGGCTGACTGTCTAACCCAGAAAAGAATTCGCTGAATTTTAATTTCAGAACAATTTTCGTTTCTGCATTGACGATGAACTCCATTTTCAAAAAGAGGAAAACCGCATGATGGGCATTTATCCACGAGATATGTCCCGCTGAAAAGATTAATTTCACGGCTCTCAGCTGAAAGATTAGCTCTCACGTAAGGAATTACGTCATTAGCTCTTTCAATTAAAAGTCTGTCGCCAGGAGCAAGTTTAAGATTTACCACGTTATCATAATTATTCAGTGTAGCTCTTTCGATTTTCGCTCCGCCGATAAAAACCGGTTCGAAATTTGCGACCGGAATAACATTTCCCTGGCGGCTCACCTGCCAGAAAACATTTTTTAATAAAGTTTCATGCGCTTCAACAGGCGGTTTTAAAGCAATCGCGTAATGATGGTGATGATCCACGACCCATCTATTATCAATGTCCGAAAAATCGGAACAGCTGTCGACGGTAATTATAAGCCCATCAGTTTCATACAGCCATTCATTTCTTTTTTCATTCAGATAAAGTTGAAAAAACGCGTCTATTTCTAAAATATTTTCCGGAACGCAGACATCAACGCTGTGAAATCCGTTTTCCTTAAGTACTTTAATTTTTTCCGATTCAAAAAAGAATTCATGCTCGCCGTCAATCTGATAGGAAGCGAATCGGACATGCCGGAGATCATCCCTCTTTTCCTTTCGATTTATTAAACCGACGCAGTTATTCCTTAAAGGCCGGCCCTCAGTGTCATATTCCGTGTTTTTCGGAAGATATAACTCGCCGCGGATTTCAATTTCTTTATTAGAAAATTTAATTTCAGCAGGAATGTCTTTGATAAATTCAGCTACATGCGAAATATCCTGGCCTTTGATTCCATCTCCCCGCGTAGCGACATACACCAGCTTTCCTTTTCTGTAAACGCAACTTGCCGACAACCCGTCAATCTTAGGTTCAATGCAATATGTATATTTCGAAGATGGATCAACTTTCTGAATCCATTTTTTAATTTCATCAATAGATTTCGCTTTCTGCATTGACAGCATGGGGCGGGAATGAACAATCTTCGCTGTTTCTTCAGCAATGGAACCCACAGTTTTAAAATAATCATTTTCAGCATCCAGCTGCCTAAGTCTATCTTCTAATGCGTCAAATTCGGCATCGGAAATCAGCGGAAAATCAGAATTATAATAAGCATCGCGCGCCTCAAGAAGCTGTGATACAATCTGTTCTATTTTATTCATGTTTATTTATTTTTTTTCTTTTTACTTTTTTTCACTGCTTTCGGTTTTTTCACAGTCTTCTTTAAGGTTTTTTTCTTAACAGCTTTTTTCGATGATGTTTTTTTCGCGGCTGGTTTTTTCTTCTTTTTAACAGCAGCTTTTTTCGAAATGACTTTCTTCACTGTTTTTGTTTTTTTTACAGCTTTCACTTTTTTGACATTTTTGGTTTTTTTACCGGTAACTTGTCCCGGTGAAACTTTAAAAAAAGTTTTATTGTAATTCCTTTTTTTAAATGACTGCAAAGCTCTTGTTATTAAATCTGAAACATCAATTTTCTTGTAGCTTGATTCGATATAATCAAATGATAAATGCGCGAGACCGCAACGCAAATAAGCGGTAAGCTTTTCCTGAGAAGCGCCTTTTTTGTACAACAGCATGAGCCATGCGCGCAATTCGTTTTCACCCTGCTTGAAAATTTCATCACTTAGTATTGCACCCGTTTTTTTTAGCACTGAATTTAATTTTTTATGAACTTTACTGTATTCATTTTTATACTGAACATCCAGTATTTTCATTTCAATAAGTTTATCATCAAGAATTTTTACAGTTTTTGAATCAGCCATTATATTCTCCGTTCAATTAAATTTTTCCGAAAATTTTGTGATAAGATCTTCATCAATCGTCGACACTGTGCTGTTTACTCCGGAAATTTTTTTAATTATGAATTTTTCAATAAAATTCATTTTATCAAAATCATATTTTCCGCCGAAGATTTCTTTTGCTGCTGCTTTTTCGGCAAGCGATTTTCCGTAAAAATCAATGAAAAAATTTGGAACTTTTTCCATTGGGGACATGCAGATGATATAAAATCCTAATTTTTTCTTTGCAAGTTCATTTTCATTTTTTTTTACAAACTTAACAATTGAAGATCTCATTCTTCCGGCATAAACGGAACCGCCCATAATAACAGAATCAAACTGTTCCAAACTGATGTTTGATTTTCTGTCCAGATCGACAATTGTAAAATCATTCTTTAATTTGGACGCAATTCTTTCCGCAGCGTATTTGGCTGAACCGTGTTTTGATGAAAACAGTACAAGTGTATTCATAATTTACCGCCTAATGTCATTTTAACTATTATAATTGTTAACTCTTCGAATATTACAAATTTTACATTCAATATTACTCATAAAATTAAAATTTATTTGTCATTGTCACTTATTATAATTCAAAAGTTACACCAAGCAGAACCATATTATAACCTGATCCAAAATATTCTTTTTCAGTTTCTCCAATCTCTTTATGCTCATTAAATACAATTTCTCCTTTGTACGATAAAACTACAGCTAAGCCCAACGGTTCAATCGCGTAGCCAATACCGAATTCACCGCCGAAACCGATTGTAGTTGAATTCTGGAATTTTACAGTTTTCCCCATCTCTGTTTTCTCATCCATGTCGCACTCAAAATACCATAAACTCATTGTTGTCACTATTGATCCAATACCTAAATTTAAAGTACTGAAATCTTTAAAACCCGCGACCCATCCGGCTCCTTCAGCGCCTGTATCCTGTAATGCCTCTCCGGCAACAGTAATTCCAGTATCATTATCAGTAATTTGAAGCCGATCCATTTTATATTCAGCTGAAAAAGATTTCAATCCTCCGAATAAATAGGTATATCCCATGTCACCTGGTTCAAGAAACAAACGCAAACCAAGACGTAAATCAACGAAAGCCATCGCGCCTTCACCGTATTGATAATACGTATCATTTTCACCGTCCTCTGTATCCGTCCATTCCAGATCACCGAGAGACGCTCCGGAAATATTCAATTCTGCCGCGACACTGAAAAAAGATGCCGGGCCGGCAGAAAGAGCTAATCCCATGTCATATCCACCGCATGGTCCAGATCCTATCTGCGTATTACTCGCATAATCACCGCCTATAGCGTATATTGACTGGCCTCCGCCTACGCCAAAACGAGCATTGAGTCCAAACCCGCCATTATTAACTTCTGCGAATAAATTCCCGCTAAAAACTACAGTTATAAAAATTAGTAATGACACTTTAATAAATTTTTTCATTTTTCTCACCTTTTTAAATATGATAACAATAATAACATTATTCTCTAAAATAATCCAATAATAATTATTTTAAATCCTTAGTATAATTTAATAGACCGCCTTTTAAGATAATTTTCCTCTGTCTTTCCGAGAGAAGAAATTTAATTTTAATAAGCCTGCCGTTAATTTCAGCATTGATAAATTCATCTCCCCGTTGAAGCGCCTGCCGGATTCCGGTTATTTTATAGGAATCTCCCTGTTTAATTTTATCATAATCCGATTCATCAGCGAATGTAAAAGGAACAATTCCGAAATTCACGAGATTTGACGAATGAATTCTTTCGAATGATTTGGCAATTACAATTCGCACTCCAAGATACATTGGGCATATAGCAGCATGCTCCCTGCTCGACCCCTGTCCATAGCTTAATCCGCCGATGATAGCTGTATAAACTCCTTTCTGCTTCGCTTCGAGTGTCCTTGCCGCGAAATCAGCGTCAACTCCTTCGAATACGTACTTTGAATAAACCGGAACGTTTGAACGGAACTTCAACCGCGCGCCTGCCGGCATGATGTGATCTGTAGTTATTTTATCTCCGGTTTTCAGACCGATTATGCCCTCAGCATTTTCCGCCATTTCATCAGTGTACGGCGGTTCACCGATGTTCGGTCCCCGTGAAATATCACCTGCATTATCTTCAGGCGGAAGAATCATGGAGTCATCAATTAAAAATTTATGCGGCATTTCTATCAAAGGATACTGCATTACCAACGTGCGTGGATCCGTAAGTACACCGTTCAAAGCGGTTGCTGCAGCGGTTTCAGGACTCACAAGATAAATACCTGCCGATTTAGTACCGCTTCGTCCTTCGAAATTCCGGTTATTCGTTCTGACCGATACTCCTTCAGAAATTGGAGCCTGTCCGGAACCAATGCAGAAACCGCAAGCGCTTTCCATTATCCTCGCACCTGACGAGATTATGTCAGCGAGAGCCCCGTTTCCGGCTAACATTTCAAAGACCTGTTTTGATCCGGGCGCGACAATGAAACTTATATCAGATGAAACTTTTTTACCTTTTAAAATTTTGGCAACAATCATCAGATCTTTTAAAGACGCATTCGTGCAGCTTCCTATTGCAACCTGATCAACCTTCAGTCCTTTTAACTCTGCGACTGTTTTAATATTGTCCGGAGAATGCGGACAAGCGATCATCGGCACGAGTTCCGATAGATTGATTTCTATTGTACGGGAATAAAGCGCGTCAGCATCGGGAAGAAACTCACTCCAGTCTTTCTCCCGTCCCTGCGCTTTTAAAAATTCTTTTGTAACAGTGTCAGAAGGAAACAATGAAGTCGTAACACCAAGCTCTGCGCCCATGTTTGTAATAGTTGCGCGTTCAGGAACCGACAGGTTTGTAATTCCATCACCGGTATATTCAACGATGGTACCGACATTTCCTTTCGTAGTCAAAATCTCCAGAACCTTCAGAATGACATCTTTCGCACTGACCCATGGCTGAAGTTTTCCGGTTAGTTTCACGTTAACGACATCCGGACATGTAATAAAAAAAGGACCTCCTCCCATGGCAACCGCTACGTCTAGACCTCCTGCTCCAATCGCGATCATGCCGAGGCCGCCGCCGGTTGGAGTATGACTGTCCGAGCCAAGCAATGTTTTTCCAGGCTTACCGAACCGTTCAAGATGAACCTGATGACATATACCATTGCCGGCCTTTGAATGATAAATGCCGAATTTACGGTTCATAGTCATTAAATATTTATGATCATCCGCGTTTTCATAACCCATCTGCAGAGTATTATGATCGACATAGGAAACAGAAATTTCGGTTTTAACTTTTGGTATGTCCATCGCCTCAAATTGCAGATATGCCATTGTGCCTGTCGCGTCCTGAGTTAATGTCTGATCAATTTTAATTCCAATTTCCGTACCTGGCGCCATATTACCTTCAACAAGATGAAGTTCTAATATTTTATATGCTAAACTTTTTCCCATTTTTCCTCCATGTTAAATATACGTAAAAATCATTTGCGCAAATCTGTCAAGATTTTCTGTTATATGTTTAATGATGTCATCCGCTTTTTTATTTTTTCCCGAAAATTTTAATTTATTTATATCATCCACAGCGTCTAATTTCAAATTATCATATGTTCCGAGATTCAGCATGTTTCTGAACAATGATTCTTTACTGGCTAAATCATTATGATACAGCGAAGGATTAATAAAAACAGGGCAGCAGCCGCATAATAATGCTTCATAGGGAAGAATTCCGAAATGAGTAATAACGTATTCGCTTTGCAGCAGAGCTTCAACATAACTCATGGCGGATAAAATTTTCCCGCCCCTTTCATCGAAATAAACTGATGAATTTTCCAGAATAAGAATTTTTTTAAGATCAGTTAATTTTTTCACGACGCGTAAATCAGCCTCGTTGCCGGAAGCGAAATAGTACAAAAAATCATATTGGCGTTTATAATTGTCTTTGGCGATTTTAACATTTTCGAAAAAATCATAACCATACAGAAACATGTTACTGATACTTCGCGGAGGAAATTCAAGATTGGGAAGAAGGTCAATTGCCGCACTCGCGGATAATCTTCCTTCACCGACATCATCTATCGTAATTACAGGAGCGATTTTTTTCAGCAAATCCATTTCATCGTGAGTTGAATCTCTTCTGTCATGAATGATTAATGCGCATTTTGAAGAATATTTTTCAGCGATACTTATTCCTGAATTAGAATATTTTTCAACTGGAAGATTCTCTCCGCACACTTCAACTTTGCAGTTAAATTTATTCTGAAGATGCGAAGCAAGAAGCAGCATTCTGCGAAAATGACCTGAGCCGTATTTCCCGCCCCATCCTGTCAGGATTAAAATGTCAGTCGTCATGTCCTGAATGCGTCATTGGACGCTGTTTAACAAAACTATTTATATTCATTAGAGCGGGATATTTCTTGATAAACTCGATAATTTCTCTTGAGTTAAAAATTCCATTTTCAGTGTTTAACGCCTCATAAATCTTTTCCGCGAAATCGAAATCTTCTTCAGTGTCAACTGTCAGTCGCAACTTTGGAAAAGGATTTTCAAGATTCGAATTAAATCTGCGAATATCATATATCTCCGGATTCTCTTTGATATATGGAGTAACGTGTTCAAAATGATAATCATCCGTCGCTTTATTGAAAGCGTCTTCAAGCGCTGAAAATTTTATCATCTCAACGGCCGTGCCTAAAGGTATTCCGTCCACTGAAGAAAGATCTGCATTAGAAGTAACAGCTTCGAGTACTGCCATTGAACCGAATTCGACATCAGTAAACGGATTATCAGCAGTAACGCGCATTACATACTTGGGCGAAAAAGACGCAGAAGCGTGGTAATATCTGCTCAGAACATTTTCCGGAGAACCCATAACTGAACTGATACCAAGCTTATCACATAAATCAACAATCGGAATGTTATCTTCAGTATTTGCAGTCGCTACGATAATTTTATCAACACCTTTGATCGCCGCGGTTCTCTCGATGACATGCTGCAGAATGGATTTACCGCAAAGCTCTTTCAACGATTTGCCCGGCAGGCGAGTGGATGACATTCTCGCCTGAATTACGGCGATTACATTTAACTCAGACATTAATTTTTCCATTATCAAAAATTAAAAGTGTACCATTCATCGCATTTTTCACATTCTGGATTTTTACAATATTCTTTTTTGTAATCGTTAAGAAAGAAATTTTTTTTCGAAGACCAAATTTCTCGGACTGAAAGCATTGAAATGTTACCGTTTGAAAATTCGCCATTAACATCCTGTTTGCAGAAAGCGGCTGTTCCGTCGGAAATAACGTACAAGTCCCGCTGGAGATGCCAGCAAGGAGTTCTGAGTACAGGTGAAAGATCATAATATCTTCTGTCTTCAATTTTTCCAAGATACGTATTCTGCTTCTGAAGGATTATGCTGACTTTCTGCTTCATCCAAAAATCATAATACTTATCAAGAAATTTTTCTGTTTCATTAATTTTCATTATCTGAATGTAAAATCTGGATGAATCTTCACCGAAATATTCTTTCAATTGGCTAATGTTGGAAAAAAGTTTATCAAAAAAATCAGACCCGTGAATTTGCGAATATGTTCCTTTGTCATAGCCGGCGCAATCGACAATGACATGAATTCGTTTATCATTCTTTTTGTTAAGAAACGAGATGAAAGTTTCATCGCAAAGTATTCCATCTGTTTCAATTATCAGCCGCTCAAGCAATTCACTCTTCAGCGCGGAGTCAGCGATTTCATAAAAAGAGGAATGCATCAATGGATCTCCGCTGCCGCCGAGACAAAGAGTATATTTAAAACCAGCCTCATCCGCTTCGGAAATGAGTTTTTTAAAAACATCAATTTTCATTTCACTGCGGTTTTTTTCAACAATATTCCGGTAACTATAAATGGAAGTCAATTCTGACTGGGTTGTAATTTCAACTTCATAATAGGACGGCGACACATATAGCACTTCAGTATTTTTTTCAATTACATCTTTCATGTTTTCATACGCGGGAATTTCGTTTTTAATTTTAAAAATATTTTCGAGAATGGTCTTTTCACGCTTATCGGCAATACGGAAATTTAATCTTTTATCCCGAATGTCCGGACCTTTGTAATAAAGCTCAACATCAAACTGACTGATGTTGCTTTTAACGACATTTTCAAGAGGAAGCATCTTTTCGTCAGCATCAGGAATTGAATCAATCAGCTCCCGCGACACAATTACGCAGGAAAATCCCTGCGGCAGGTTTTCAGAATACGTAAACTCGGCAAGATATTTATTATGAATTTCAAACATTTCAGAAATTACTTTAACGTCAATGAAAGGAGAATCAGCGAATATTTTTATTATGTTACCAGCATTGAAACTGCTGAAAATTTTCTTCCAGTCGGCGATATCGCAATTAGTTCTTTTAATGAAATTTTTATATGATGAATATTTTCCGGAATATTTGCTGTGCGCGGAAATTACAATTTCAAAATTTAAACCTGAAGTTCGCAATTTATCTGAAATGTAATCTACAACATCAAAGTTATCAAATATTATATCATTTTCAATGTATTCATCAATATAAAGCAGTACAATATCCTGCATTGAATTACCAGCCACTATTTTTTTTGATAACTAGTCATAAATATT
>JBFZEW010000230.1:0-12939 GCA_041306665.1 Spirochaetota bacterium
CGGATAAAATCCTTTCCGTACTTTACAGGCTTTGCGTTAAAGCCAATGTAATAGCCGCCAAACTGATTACTGTTCACTAATCACTGCTTTCAAAGCCGTAAGTTTTTGCGTCCGCGCAGACTCGTAATTCAGCATCAAGTGGTCTGTTTTGACCTGCGTTTCGCGGTTTATATAAAAAAAAATTCACAGATATTTAATAATAATTTCTTGAAAATTCACTGTTATATTGTAAAATTATGAGCACAATGAGTACATTTAAATTATGGAGTTGAATAATGAAACATATCCTAGCGATTGATGATGATGTGAATCTTCTCAAAATTCTTGAATCTCAGCTCATAAAAATGAACTATAATGTGATTACTGCAATTAATGGCGAAATTGGTTATAACCTTGCCTTACAGGGGAATCCGGATTTAATTCTGCTTGATATTATGATGCCTGTCATGGATGGAATGGAAGTTCTTAAAAAACTGCAAAAAAATAACAGCACAAAGAATATTCCAATAATAATGCTGTCTTCAAAATCGCAGCGCGAAGATGTGACCATGGCAATGCAGATGGGCGTCGTTGATTACATTGTTAAGCCGCATAATATCAATATGCTTCTGGGTAAAATTGAAACCGCGTTTAAATATAAACATCTTAAAGAAGACAATGATTCCGACGCGCATAACATTTTAATTAAACGCGATATCGGACGTACCGTAATTTCTTTCAAGAGCAGACTGAGTGAAAAAAAACTTCTCGATGAAATAAAAAGCGTTTTCAATAGAGGTTTTCTTTCTGTTACTCAGAAAGACATAATGGTGTTTGATCTTAGGATTCTTGACGATTTAAATGAAAAGGAACTGCCGGCGCTGAAAGCAATTCTGGAAGTATTCTCTTCGAGAGTAGTTTATCTTGTTGCCGGAAGGTATTACGGCATAATCATCGCTAATGGTGATTTTAGCGAAGAGAAGGTTAAAATTTATATTTCATCGGGAGACATGGAGCTTGAACTTGAAATGATTGGAAAATAGTCAGACGGAATTTTTTAAAATGACGGAATTTTTCTTTATTTCTTCAAAAAGCATGTAATAGTCGGCAGGTTGGTTTTTCGCGGACATTTCTTCAATTTCAGCGGACGGAACGGAAATATTTTTAATGAGATAAGTCGAGGCAATGCCTTTTAATTTGTGCGAAGCGAATTCCATTTCCTTGAAGTTTCCGCTTTTTACCGCGCTTTCCAGCTGATTAATATACGAATCAATATCCTTTATGAAATCTTTCAGCAGCATCTTAACTGTTTCGCGGTCAAGACCCATTTGTTCTTCCAGTCTGGTGAAATCTATTAATCCTTCAATGTCCTGATTTGTTGTTCCGCTTTCGGTTTTTTGTTCGGCAATGACAGTTGTTTGTTTATAAGGCGCGTGCTTTTTTAAAGCAAGGAGTATTGTTTTCAGGTTAATTGGTTTTGTCAGGTAGTCGTCCATTCCAGCGTTAAGGAAATTTTCTTTGTCTCCTTTTATAGCTTTCGCGGTCAGCGCTATTATTGGAGTATGTTCCAGTTGATTTTCTTTTTCGTAAGCGCGGATTAATCCAGTTGCCTGAAAGCCGTCACATACGGGCATGTTTCCGTCCATGAAAATGATATCGAATTTTCGGCTTTTAAAAATTTCAAAAGCGGTTTTTCCGTTTTCCGCGAATTCAGGAGTGATTCCGAATTTATTAAGCATGAGATTAATTACTTTCCGGTTGTTTTCAACATCTTCGGCAACAAGAACTTTCATGCTGAATTGATCCATGTCTGTGGTTTTAAGCTGAATTTCTTCAGATTGGTCTTTGCAGAGTTTTTGCTGATTTTCATCAGCTTTCGGTAGTTTCAGCAAAAATGAAAAACTGCTTCCTTTACCTTGTTCACTCTGCAGTACAATACTGCTTCCCATTATTTTTATCAGCTGATTACTTATGGTGAGCCCAAGACCAGTTCCGCCGAATTTTCTTGTGGTGGAACTGCTGCTTTGAGTGAATGCTTCGAATACCGCGTTCTGGCGTTCTATTGGAATTCCGATCCCAGTGTCTTTAACTTCGAAAAAAATGTCACAGCTGCCGCTGTAATCCGCTTTTTTTTGGATTGTTACGTCAATGCTGCCGTCTGGCGGAGTGAACTTAATCGCGTTGCCGATGAGATTCGTTAAAACCTGTTTCAGTCTGAAAGGATCGCCGATTGAAATGCACATTTGTTCATCGATGCTCATTTTGAAGTGAATATTTTTTTCCGCGGCATTTGCTTCAAACATTCTGAATGTATTAATGAAAAATTTGGCCGGATCGAAAGGAATGAGTTCCAAATCAATTTTGCCTTTTTCAATTTTCGAAAAATCAAGGATATCATTTATTATTCCGAGAAGATGAATCGCGCTTTCTGAAACGGTTTTCACGAAATCCTGCTGTTCTGAATTTAAATCAGTCAAATAAAGCAGTTCCAGAAATCCAAGAATGCTGTTCATCGGAGTGCGTATTTCATGACTCATTTGAGCGAGAAAATCGCTTTTGGCCTTATTCGCTTCATCAGCGCTGATTTTCGCCTGTTTTAGTTCCTCTTCGGCCTTTTTTCTTTCGGTTATGTCATTGAATGTCACGACCGATCCTGATATTTTAGCGTTATTGTAAATTGGAGATGAGAAAAATTCGACTGCGACGAAAGAAGCGTCCTTTTTCGTGAAGCTTAAATCATTTCTGTGATTTATTTCTTCTGCCAAAAATATTTTTTCGTCTTTCAGGCTGACGGGTAAAAGACTGCTGAAATGAATTCCGAGTATTTCTTCTTCTTTAAATCCCAATATTTTCGCGCCGTAAGGATTGATAAGGGTTATGAGACCTTTCGCGTTTAATCCGAAAATTCCTTCATTAGCCGTTTCAAGAATGATTTCGTTCTGACGGGACATTCTATTCATCATTTCATCGGCATATTTTTTATCCGTAATGTCTCTCGCGTTGATGATTATTCCTTTAATAGCAGGGTTATCAATCTGATTGTTCGCTGAAACCGCGAAGTAAAGATGATGGCCGTGTTTGTCGAGAAGCTGAAATTCATTGTAATATCGTTTCTTTTCATTTTTGAGAATTGACAATAGGAACACGTTGAATTTTTCCTGATCCTGCGGTGCTATAAAAATTTGTATTCTTCTGCCCATGAAGTCATCAACGCCGTATTCAAGATATTTTTTAACCGAATCGGAAACATATCTGAATTTGCCTTCTTCGCTTAATATCGCGATTATATCAGAAGAGTTCTGAACCAGAGACTTGAATCTTCTTTCCCTTTCGGCAAGGTCATCGATTGTTTTTTTCCGTCCCGAAATATCTTCAATGGTGACAAGAACGTAGTTTTCATTTTCACTCGTAAAAATTTTTGAAATTGAAAATTCATACCATCTTTCGTTTCCTTCCATGTCGA
This sequence comes from Spirochaetota bacterium, assembly GCA_041306665.1. Taxonomy (GTDB): domain Bacteria; phylum Spirochaetota; class UBA4802; order UBA4802; family JAFGJZ01; genus JAFGJZ01. Next base: position 3,443 of record JBFZEW010000230.1, read on the forward strand.
GCATTATTGAAACGATCGGTATAATGGTGTCGTCAGAATTGTTTGAAACAGAATATATTTCATCATTCAATTCGATTATATCATCATTCTGAATGTAATCGCGGATGGATTTATTTTCAATGAGCGGTGTATTTGAGTAAAGCAGCGCCCATTTCGATGCTTTTTCGTTAAAAAAAGTTATTTCAGATTTACTGTTGAGAATAATGAGCGGGTGTAAAGATTTATTGAAAATCTGTTCTAGAAGTTTATTATTTATTTTTGAGTTATTTTCCATATTTTGTTTGATATTTAATCTCTTATTTTTTAAATATAGATTATATGAACAAAATGGGCAAGAAAAATTTTAATTCGCGAGTAATGAGAGCGATTAAAGTTAATTTTAAAATAATTGCATTTTTGGCTGTATTAGGTTCGGCGGCTGTGATGATTTTTGCAGCGGAATTGACGCGTGTTGTTGATGAATATTACACCGAAGATACGGTTGCGGAAAATGAAAAAAAGCCAAGCGAAGAAATTGCGCCCTATCCGACATATGATTACGGAGACTGGGAGAAACATATTCACCGGTCTTCAGAGTCGCTTTATTCTACAAGCAGCAAAGCTGACGATGAATCTATTCTCATTGAATTCAAAATGCCGATAAATTTTTCCTATGGAAAATCATTTTACACGAATTCCAAATACCAGACTAATGTGGAAGACGAGCCTTCGTCCGCTGACGTGACTGAAGGTTATTATTCGTCAATGAATTACATGCTGAAAGTAAACGGTTATGTAAATGACAGTCTTTACCTGAATATTGATCATGACAGTGAAAGAGAAAACACGGATGAAAATATTTATGAAATAATTTATAATTCTACGGATCCCGAAAGTTTTCTTCAGCAGTTCAAAATCGGCAATATTCAAGTTGACTTTAACAAATCGCAATTCACGTTTTATGACAACTCTTCGCAAAGAGCAACCGGGTTCAGCACTGTTTTTAAAAAAAATAATCTTACTTTTGAAATGTTCGGCATTGTTAATGAAAATCTCTCAGCGGTTGATTATTTTACAGGCTTTAAAAAAAATGATAACATTAAACTGCGCGAGTATCAGTACGTGCGAAGAAAGTTCTATCAGATTGAACCGTTTAAAAGGTATGACAACAAGACAACTCCGCCTAATGTATCTTCAATCGCTGCAAGAAGAGGTTTAATCGCGTTCACGTCAGCGCCGCAGACTGCCGTTCCGCCGGTCAGCATGGATCAGTATTCGCTTTCAGCAGTAAATGTCACTGCGGGTTCATTAGAAATTTTCAGGGATGATCAGATAGGAAGTAACAATTCAAATTCAATTCAATTTCCCGGAGACGACGGTTTTTTCGATAAGCTGAGCCAAGGGGCTGATTATTCAGTTAATCTGCAAACAGGTGAAATAGAATTTTCCGAGCCATTAGGCAGAAGCGATAGAGCAGTCGCGCTCTATAATATAAGCGGATCGGCAACATCTGATCCGTCTGCGCAGAATTTAAACGGGAAAATTTTTATTTATTTAAAATACGGTGAAAGCTTAAGCTCAATTGAAGTTGACGCTCCGACGAAAGGTTACGATGTTTATGAGATCCGCTCGAGATATTACCTGGGAAATACGGACATAACATCCGGGTCGTTTGATGTCGCCTTTTCTGATGAAAGAGGAACTCTCCAGTCTCCGCAAATTCGGCTGCTCGGCGGTTATAATGTAAATTACAGTGAAGGTTACATGCTCTTTAATTTGAGGGAACCGTTCAGAACAAATCTTTCGGACACGAAAGAAAATTTTCTTTATTCGCAGACGGAAATTTCGAACATGTATGTTTATTCGGAATTCTCAATTGAAAGCAGTTACAACATAAACTCCGGAAATGTCATGTTGAGTCATAATAATATTATTCCGGAATCAGTATCTGTTAAAATTGATAAAAATCTGGTTTCGTCGTCATTATATACTGTGGATTATTTAACAGGGGAAATAAATTTTGATAAAAGCTATGCCGCTTCAGTATCGCAGAACGCGGAAGTTGAAATTAAATATCAGTATAAAAATGAGGAAGAAAGTGAAAGCAGCTTTATCGCGGGAGCCCGAGCTGATTACGCGCTGAATAAAAATATTAATTTAGGGACATCGCTTCTATATTCACAGGATTCAAATGTATATGAGATACCTGACATCGATTCCGCTCCGAAATCGAATTTAGTCGGCGAGGTCGATGCGGAATTGAATTATTCTGCTGAGTATCTGACGAAGCTTCTCAAGCCTCTGCTTGGAATGCGGGAAGTACCTTTCAGCTATCGCGGTTACTGTGAATACGCGAGAAGCGTAATGGTGGTTAATACATTCGGTTACGGGCTGATTGATGATTTCGATTCTCCCGGATCCGCGTTAAATATTAAGCTTAATGATGATAACTGGATTTTGGCGTCTCCGCCGAATTCATTGTTGCAGTCGGAACGAACTCAATTGAAATATAAGTACTATCGTGATCCTGCTGATGACTATAAATTAAAGGGTGACGGGTTCGATTATTTTGATATTGCCTATGGCGTAAAGCCCGGACCGTATAACATCGCCGAAAGATATCTTGAAAAAAATGACATATCGCTGGTACTGGATTTTGATTTCAACGGCGCTGATTCATATGCATGCGCGGCTGTGCAGAGTCTTGACGAGCAAGCTGCTGATTTTTCCGCCCTGCAGTACGTCGAGATAGTATACCGGTCGGCAGGAGGAAACGGCATGGTGGATATGTCTTTTGATCTCGGAAGAATTAATGAGGACAGCGATGCTGACGGTATTCTTGATACTGAGGACCGAAACCACAACGGCTATCTTGATTCCGACCCAAGTTTAATGATTTTTGAAGACAGCGGATATGTTTTTAATCCTTTATCTGAACTTGAAACCCGTATTGGTTCAGGACCCAGAATCAATTATCAGACTAAGGGTGACGGCGTTCTCACTTCCGAAGATTTGAATGGAAATTCTCAAATGGATAATGCGGAAGATGTCATCACTTTTCCGTCCGTGAAAGCGCTGATAAACGGAGCCGCAGGACAGACAACGCTGACAATTGACATGACTGACACGTCATGGAAAAAGGTGCGAATATATTTAGACCGGAAAAGTTTATCATCCGCCGATTTTGAATTGCTGAGAAAGTGCGAAGCATTGCGTTTTTATATTACAGCTGATAATAACGCTGTTGATGAAGGAAGAATTTTCATCAATAGCATTGATTTAGTCATGCTTGACTGGAATGAAATCAGAATAAACGGACTTTTGAATGATGACGCGGAGAAATTGAAAGTTTCATTTGTCGATACGGTTGGAGACGGTGAATATAGTTCGAATAGTTTCAGTAAAAAAGAAAAAGATGAATATGAAAAATTATTTTCAAACGCTGCTGAAGAAAATTCCAGCGAAGGCGCGCTTGAGATTTCATATTTAAATCTCGATGGTGTTCCGCCGAATGGATCAGTAACCAGGAAATTCGCTAAAAGCCTGGATTTTTCCATGTATGATAAGCTTAATTTGTGGCTTAACGTGAGATCTTTTACGCCAGGAGATAATATTGAAATAATTTTCGGCCGCAGCAGCTGGGAATTTTTTGTTTATAATTACACTTTCAATTCTGCCGATAATTGGCAAAAAATTCAATTGAAGTTAAATGAAAATGCTTCGGATGGAATTTCATATACGGGTAGAAACGGGAATGCTGATTTAACAGAAATAAATTACATAACAGTAAAAATAAACGGCAATAGCGGCAGGTTTTGGATAAATAACATTTATGTTTCTGACCCACAGGATGTGACAGGGCAGGCTTTTTATGCTGAAAATTCTCTTCAGTCAGAGCGGGCGTTAATACTTCATGAAAACAGAAAGTATCTGGACAATACGGGATTGAAACATGTTTTCAAATACGTGGAAGGCTCATTTATGAGTCCTGAAAGAAATGATTTTGGAACGGAAATTGTTTTTAATAGCATTGATTTTAAAACAGATGTCATTCGGAAAATGGGGACGTCAGTTAATTACAGCCGCGAGAATAAAATCAGTGATGAATTTTTGTTTTATCAGAATGAAAATTTCAGTTATAATTATTTATTTAATCACGATAATTTAATATTTCCTGATTTATCTTTTAAATACGGACAGAATATTCTTGAAAATAAATCAGAGGAAAGTGTTTCAACTTCGCTATATATAAAAGAAAGTTTTTTTAATTTTTATTCTTTTTACACGGAATTATTTAAAGACGCGATTCCAATCGGAAATACAAACTTAGCCTATCATGCTTTCGTCGGAGCGGATTACACTCGCGAAAACATGCGGCGAAATTTAAATGAAGGCGCTGCCGCAGATATTGAAGATGATACGACTTACATGGAACAAAAAAATAAATACGGAACAGGTTTTGAAGTCGTCAATGATTCATTTAACATTTCTGCGGATTCCGAGTTGTCAAATTCGCTTGTTAACGGTTATTATGGTTTTGACGTGACGCAGAGTGATCCGCTGCAGAAAGAAATAAAAGGTAATTTTTATTTCCCGTTATATTTTAATAATAACGATTATAAATTAATTACAAGAAATAATAATTTCGAAATTAATTGCGAATACACACGGCCGGCACATGTGAGTTTTGGCTTTGATAATTCATTTGTTTCATCGGAAGATAACTTTAATGATTATCCTGAAATCGGAAATTTTCCTGATAAGTTCAGCCGTGAACGGTCTCTTTCTTTAGAATTGGATACGCTTATGAAAATACCGTTTTCATTTTATGACAACTTATTAAATTTTGAATTCAGCTATAATAAAAATAGTGTGTTAAAAGAAAATCATTCTCCATTTGAAAGAGAAGGAAAAAATTATTTTAATGAAAAATACGGTACAATTGATCAAATGAATGATCTGCAAAGATATCAGTATGACTATGCGGAATATTATCCTTTTTATTTCTTCAGCGGCTCATCGTTTATGCTGAACGGGAGACAGGTGGGCGAGAAAATACGGAATGAACAGATTAAAGAAAACGGTTACGTTTTTCCCGAGTACTCGAATTTTTTAAGTGTAAAAGATGAATTTATGTTTGCCGGAACTTTTACGGCTGATAAATACGATGTTTCATGTTCCTTTGCCATGAATAACTTTTGCCAGCGGCAGAATATCTTGACAGTGCCGGGACAGAATTTTATGCTTGAAAATAATGTTTCCGTAACATTTGATTTGATTGAATTATTAAATATTACTAATTCCGAAATAATTGAATTCAGCATAACCGCCGCTTATTCTTTCAAAGATTATTCTTTAATTACTCAAAATGTCGTTGAGTATAATCATGATCCGGAAATATCATTCGTGTTCGACAGGAAGATGTATGGATTTTCATTAACGTCATCGATCGCCTATCGAATTCGCGAGGACAAAGAATTTATTGAATATGGAATTACAGATGAAAAAAATCCGGATTATATTTATTCAAAAAACTTGTCTGAAAACAGATTTACCGAAGACGATAAAACATATTCGGTGAAATTAGAATTTTATCAGAATTTAAATTTTTTAAAATATTTGAAACTACAGGATAGGGATAGCGATGAATATCCTGTTTTGACGGTTGATGGTGAATTGATAATTAATGATTATGATTATGAAAATATGATTTCTCCTGAGCCTTACGATAAATACAGCTTAAAAGCTGATGTTTCATACAAGGTTTATAAATATACTAAAATAAACTTTTATGGATTAACCCTTCTTGAAAAGTATTATAACAGAGACACCGGGGGATTGTACAAGGAAGTAGTTTCTTATGAAGCCGGAGCGGGAATTCAGATTATTTTTTAAAAATAGCTTTTATATCATCTTTAATTTTGCTGAATAAACCTGTGAATTCGATGATGCTTAGGTTGTCGCGCTTGTCTTTAATGATTGTTCTTGTTGTTTTATTTGTAATTTCCCAAAGCTCGGTTTTAAATTCACAGCCGAAAAAATAATCCAGATTTATCTGATAAGCGCCTTTGAAGTTTCTGCCGCCGCCGTTGCTTGTGATGCTTTTAATGATGTGATTTAAATCGAGATGCCGGTTTTTCGTGCGCAGTGACGCATCAAGATATAGTTTTCTTTCAGCTTTGTTTTCGATTAGTGAAAAAACAATTACTGAAACGACGTCTTCCTGTTCAAGGAGAAAGTCGGCGCAGATTGCGATGCTGTCTCGAAGTGAATGCGGAACATAACCGACACCGGCAATGAGCCAGTTTTTATAAATCTCCTGATTGATTATTGCTTTGCTGATTATCGTTAAAGTTTCTTCTGAATAAAGCGATTCATTCAAAGCTGTAATAATTTCGGGACTTGCTTTGTCGGATAAGAAAAAATGTGCTTCTCTGTCGGCTTCTTCAGCATTAGACATGTTCCCGGTGTCTGTATTTAACCCAAAGAGCAGAGCGGTGTAAAGACGCAATGAAAGTTCTTTTGACAGCTTAGGGTTGATTTCTTTCATTAAAAGCGTGAATATTGTTGAAACTGAATTTACTTTGTCAATGAGAAGTTCATATTTCGGTGTTGTCTTGTTCGCTGTTTTTTTATGATGGTCAATATGAAGAGCAAGGAACATGTTATGTTTAACGTCAAGATCCGTTGACGGGAAGTCCAGAATCGCGTAGCTGTCATATTTAGATGAATCTTTGATTTCGGTAAATTTTATTGGAATCTGAAGTGTTTTAATGAAATTCAGATTTTGCGTGAGCGATACATGCATTGGCGAAACTATTTCTGATTTTACTTTTAAAGACTCGCAGATTATCTGCAGAGCGAATGCTGAAGCAAGAGCGTCAGGGTCCGGTGATCCCTTTATGTAGATTAAAAGATAGCGGCATTTTTTCAGTGTGTTGAAAAGCAGAGTTTTTTCTTTTTTAATGTCCATATAACCGTAATTAGTGTAAAATAGTTGATAAAAACAAATATCAGCTTTAACTGACAGTAATACGTAATTTCAATAAAATCAAACTTTTTTTAACAGCAGGGGTTATGAAAAAAATCATTTTTTATCAATATAGATCATCTGAGCTTGAGTTATATTACACGGCTTGCGGTTGCAGAATTGATGTTGTCGTTAAAAATCAGCCGTTAACTATGGAAGAAGATGCGCTAATTCTGACAACATTGCATGCTGTTAAAAATGAGTCTTTATTGAGTGTCATTTTGAAAGAACACCGTAAAAATATTATAATTGTTGGAAAAGAAATTCGACGCGAAGAAAGCGAATATCTCGCCGAGAATGGAATTAGTAAAATAATCAGTGAGCGAAATCTTTTAAATCATAAAGATATGCTGCTTGATTTCAAAAAAAACAAGTTGATGACTACTGACAGAATAATAATATACGATTCAGGCGACTGGTCTGTACGGATTGCCGCTGATATTCTTGATGCTTATAACGTAGAATTTGCGATTTTCACGGATTACGCGGAACTTTTAAATGTAATGGAAAATGAAAAAGATGCGGTGGTGCTGTTGAATTTGAGCGCAGATGATTATGACATAAACGCGTTTGTAAAACAAGCGCAGATTATTCCAGCCGTAAAACAGATACCAATTATACCTTTTAAAAACACAAAAGCAGGGATGAGCACAATATCGCTTGGATGCGGATTGCATAAAATAGCAAAAGTAATACTATCAAACAATGAAATACTTTCTTTTTTATGTTCACTGCTGATGAAAAAAGATTTTCATTCGGTTTTGTCGAATTCATTGGAGAAGCTGGATGTAAATCCGACTTATTCAAAAAATACTTTACGGCAGATTTACTTTCAGCCTGGAGCGGATTTTTTTTCATTGAAGCATCCGCATCCACAATGCGATTACGCGGACATTGCCGAGCAGATTAAACGGATAGAATCGGTTTTCTACAGAATGATGCTGTTTGAGTGGATGTGCGTGCTTTTAGATGAGTAGTTACCGAACAACAGGATGGCGATAAATGAAATTTGCAATCACATCTAAGGAGAGAACATCCTCTTTTCTTTTCTCGAGACTTTCGGGCAGGCAAAGTCTTTTTGCGGGGTCTGTTGAATGACACCGATGACAGAGTTTTTCCCTGTTTTTAATGTGATTAATTCCAATTATGGGGTACATGCCGTATTTAACAGCCTTAATGTAGGCGTTTTCTCTGTCGGTAAATGAAGCATGATTTTCAAAACTTCCATAACCCTCCGCAGGGCCATGACATGCTTCGCAGCCAACGCCTTCCTCTTTTAATGCGTTGAATTTACCCGCGCCTGTTGTGTGACACTCAAGACATTTTAAGTTTTCAGAAGGATTGGAAATATTGTATTTTGCCGCGATAGAAACAGCGGCGTCAGTCTGGAGACTTTTGTATGCCTTGGAGTGAGGAGCTTTTTCCCATATTTCAATTTGATTTCCAATGCTGTCGTTTGTGTGGCATTCAGCGCAAAAAGAAATGCCTTTATATTTATAAATGGGACCGGAAAATAAGATGTCGGCAGCAACGAAAAGTATTACCAGGCAAATAGTAAATAATTTATGTTTTATGCCGATATTCATTATAAAATAATATAGTATACTGAAGAATTGGTCAAGATAAATTGACTTGACATGTTAAACTAAATTGTTATGTTTAAAACAATATTAAATTCGGGGAAAATTATGAGCGATCATGATGTAAAAGTTGGAGAGTTTCTCGTAGAAAATGACATAATCACACAGCATCAGCTAGATGAAGCATTGCAGATGCAAAAGGATAATCCTGATAAACTTGTAGGCGAGATTCTTGTCACGCAGGGAGTACTTTCGAAAGAGCAGGTCATAATGTCCATTGAAATGTATATGATTTCAACAGATCATAATGTGGCAATGGTGGATGAATGGCTGGATCAGGATGAAATTGACATGCTGATAGTCAAAATTCGTGAAAACATGAAAAAATAGTACAAAGAAAACAATGTTATTTTGTATTTAAAAAAGAGTTGACAAAAATTCAATTCTTTCTGATATTTGCCCCTATGATTGAATTTGAAGAAAAAACATGTTTTGGCTGTGGGGAAGAAAACCCCAGAGGACTAAAATTAAAATTAAGTTATGACACTGATACACGGACAGCATTTGGTGAATTTGAAGCTACTGAAGAACTTGAAGGAATTCCGAATATAATTCATTCAGGTATAGTTGCTGCAATACTTGATGAAACAATGGTTACAGTTAATAAGTATCTTGATATAGTTGGCATGACCAGCGAAATTACAATAAGATATCTTCAACCCGCTTTCATTGGAGAGAACCTCTACATAAGAGGATGGCACGTAAAGCGCAATAAACAGGTTATAGAAAATCGTGCTGAAATAGAAAATGAAATGGGTAAAATTGTAGCCCGGGCGAAAGGCAAGTACACAGAAGTCAGAGAAATTCCTCAGCCGGAATAAAACAACAGAAAAGCCGAAGTGGTGAAA
>JBFZEW010000231.1:0-2782 GCA_041306665.1 Spirochaetota bacterium
TTCATGCTCTTTAAAAGTATTTTAATCGGATACTGATAAATTAAAGAAACAATATCAACTTTCTCGTCAGCGGCAATTGTTTCATTGTCAGGTCTCGCGTATTCTTTAAGCTGTTTTACAAGAAATGAAATGCGGACGATTTCTTCCTGAAGTGAAGTAAGTATTTCCTTTATTTCATTATTTTGTTCTTCAGCTGCCGGCAAGCATAGTGACTTCAAGTCATCAAGATCAAGCTGCATGATTGACAAAGGATTGTTGATTTCATGGGCAACACCGGCGATAATGTTTCCCATTCCAATCATTTTTTCATGCTGATCAAAATGATTTTCAATATTTTTACGTTCCTGTTTTGAACGTATTTTTTCAAGAGTAATATGCCCTAAATTCGCGATACCCAAAAAAAGTACGCTTTCAAAATCATCATCGATACTTATACTTTCCGAAAAAGTAAGAATGATAATATTTTTAAGTTCAGCATTATTTATTACCGGTATGAGCATGAAAGTTTTTTTACCTTTAGCTCCAGGAAAATAGTTATAATCAACTTCAGTTAATTCTTTGTCAAGACTGTGAAGAAGCAAAGGCAGCCCTGTCATCATGACTGAGTTAATGAACCATTTAATTTTTTCTTCTTTAATTTTTTCGTTATTGTTAAAAATTGAATTTCTCGAAAAAATTATTTTCAAAAATGATGAATTTTTTTCAAGGAAGTCAAACGAATCCGGGCTGATTATTTCATGAAAAATATTGTCCAGAATGAAAAAAACATGATCTTCGCTTTCGCATTCCGAAAGTTTAATTGCCAGTTGGTTGTAAATATTAACAAGTCTCGTGCTGTTTAAACTGTTTTTGAGTGAATTATCATCATATTTGATGCTCAATTCACCCGTTGACAAATTTACAAGACACGAATTCGGATATAAAGACTTCAGCATTCCTTCGATAAATCTCGTATTCATGAATTCGAAAAACAAACAGCTATCGTTTAATTTATATATCTTGATGATTAGATTATACATTACATAATTAAGATAGAGCATTTCCATGGGTGTTTCATTTTTTTGATATTTACGGATTTTAAACTTATCTTCAACCTTTAAATTTAATACTTCATATAAATTTTTATTTTTAAGATTATTATTGTTTTTAATTAAAAATTCCGGATTCAATTCGCAACAGAATTTATTAAAGTAAATTATTCTATTAGAATTATCCATAACAATCACAGGATTCGGATACCGGTTATATATTTTTTTAATTGCGTAATACATGATGTTATCCTAATGTTGGATTTATAATTACATTGCAATTGAATTATAGCATAGGATTGAAATGAGTAAAGAAAAATTAAAAATCATCAAGGATGACGATAAACCGAAAGATGTTGTCGAGCACCTTTCAGAATTACGTTTCAGATTCCTTCTGATTCTGGCTTGTTTAATAATTTCGGCATGTGCTGCATTTTATTTTTCGGATTATGTTCTTGATTTTCTGACTGCACCGTATTATAAAATTTCAAGTTCAGGATTAAACATTTTTAACCTTGCCGAAGGATTTTCTTTGAAGCTGAAATCATCCGTAATTATTGCGCTGCTTTTTAACTTTCCTCTGATTATTCTTCAAACATGGGGTTACATAAAACCCGCAATAGAAAAAGGAAACCGTTGGCTCATACGCGTAAACATTTTCTTTTCGTTTGTTTTTTTCTATGCCGGATGCGCATTCGCGTTTTTCATGCTTCTGCCGTTTACAATTGACATGTTGATTAAGTTCATTCCTGAAAAAATGAACAGCACAATAAATGCTTCTAATTACATAGATTTTATTTTTTTCATGTCTGCGAGCATGGGAGCAATATTTGAACTTCCCGTAATAATCAATATTCTCACAGGACTTGGTCTGATCACTCCGCGTTTTCTGTCTCAAAAACGTAAATACGCCATAATTGTAATATGGGTTGTCGCAGCTGTAATCACGCCTGCTGATGTTCTTTCGCAGATTGCTGTCGCGATACCTCTCATGTTTCTATATGAGATCGCGATCCTTTTTTCATACATTACTTATAGAGGATATAAAAAGAAAAATTTGAAAATATAAAAATCGATTTCATTTTTTGCAATCATTTGAATGTAAATTAAATTCCAGAGGAAGATATAAAATCAGACTGACGAATTATATATGTCACGGCGAAGATGAAAGAGAAAAGAGAAAAGATGAAAGAGAAAGATCAAAGTAGAAAGTGAAAGGTGAAAGTGAGAATTCAAAATTCAAAATTGCTTTACTGCCACAGACGCAGACACTTTTTATCCGACCGCTTGAGGACTATAACTTTTCTTTAGTGACTTTCTTTTTTGCATAAAAAGAAAGTCACTAAGCCGCTTCATTCAATTATCAATGATGCGGCTGCATTTTTCTGAGAACCATAATAAAACCTGCGCCGATAATGAGAGTAACTCCGGCAATAATGAATGATAAATTAAAATCTCCGGTCTTTGCTAAAATTGTCTGCGATAAACGTCCCATTACAAAACCACCAACTCCCCAGGCTGTAAAAAGAAACCCGTAATTTACACCGAAATTTTTCATTCCCCAAAGTGATTTCGCGAACGCCGGGAAAAGCGAAAGATTTGTTCCGTAATTAAACCCGATAAATGTCGCAAGAAGAACAAGAATTACCGCTGATTTGCCATTTGTGATTAATGGAATCGCTGCGAACATCAAAACAGCTTGAAATAAAAGCATGATTACGAGAGTCAGCTGCTTACCTATTTTATCCGATAGA
>JBFZEW010000232.1:0-4717 GCA_041306665.1 Spirochaetota bacterium
GGATCAAAGTGGAAAATTAAAAATTAATTTATTTTTAAATTAATAAATTAATAAATTTTAATTAGTAATTATCAAACAATTTTTAAAAAAAGGAGAAGTAAAATGATTACGAAGAGACGTATTATTAGTTTTAAAGATTTATATAAAATGTTTTTCCCGGCTCTGCTTTTAATTGGAGCAGTGACTAATATTTCTGCCGCAGATGCACCAGTGGCATTCGCAGAACAGACCGCGCTTGATGAATTAAAAGTCAGCATGGCAGTTGGAATTGATACTGTGTGGGTTCTTTTAGCTGCATTCCTTGTGTTTTTTATGAACCTTGGTTTTGCAATGGTTGAATCAGGTTTATGCCGTGCAAAGAATACAGTAAATATTCTTTCCAAAAACTTTATTGTTTTTGCCATATCATCAATCTCTTTCTACATAATAGGCTGGGGTCTGATGTTCGGAAATGGAAATTCATTTTTTGGAATTGAAGGTCTTTTTTTCGCGACCGGGGCTGACAACAGTCCTGCTATAGGAGAAGCTTATAAGGGAGACTATTCAGCAATTAGCTGGACTGGAATTCCATTGATGGCAAAATTTTTCTTTCAACTTGTTTTTGCAGGGACAGCTGCTACCATTGTCTCTGGTGCAGTAGCAGAGAGAGTTAAATTTCATTCATTTATAATTTTTTCTTTTATTCTAGTAGCGTTTCTATATCCAATTACCGGTCACTGGATTTGGGGCGGCGGATGGCTTCAAACTTTAGGAATGTGGGATTTTGCAGGATCTACTGTTGTACATTCGGTAGGCGGCTGGTCAGCACTTGCTGGAGTCATAGTACTTGGCTCACGTCTTGGCAAGTACAGATCAGACGGTTCTGTAAATCCTATTTTCGGTCACAATATGTCATTGGTAACTCTAGGCGGAATAGTCCTCTGGTTCGGATGGTTCGGATTTAATCCAGGTTCGACAATGGCAGTCGGCGATGGAAGTGCAATAGCTCACATAGCAGTATCAACAAATACAGCTGCTGCGATGGCTATTTTGAGTTCAACCATTACTTCATGGCTGATTCAGAAAAAACCGGATCTTTCAATGATTATCAATGGAGCTCTTGCAGGTCTTGTTGCAATAACTGCACCATGTGCTTTTGTAAGTATCGGCTCATCAGCGGTTATAGGTTTCATAGCTGGTATACTTGTCGTGCTTGCGGTTTTATTTTTTGATAAACTCAAACTTGATGATCCTGTTGGAGCTCTTTCGGTTCATCTTGTAAATGGTGTTTTTGGAACTCTGGCTGTCGGACTTTTTGCTCAGGATAAAATTACAGGCGCAGCTACAGGCAGCGGTCTGTTTTACGGCGGTGGTTTTAAACTTTTAATAAACCAGACAATCGGCGTATTAGCAGTCGGAGCGTTTACTTTCATCGCTGCATTCGCAATATGGCATGTTATTAAACTTGTATTTGGATTAAAGGTATCACGTGAAGAAGAAATCCAGGGTCTTGATATTGGTGAACATGGAATGAAAGCATATCCTGACTTTCAGGGTTTCATTACAAAATAGCAGTGGATTTTTGGATAAAATAAATTAAGGAGAAATTAGTATGAAACTTATTATAGCAATTATTCAGCCTGAGAAATTAACAGATGTTAAACAAGCGCTCGCTGAAGCTAATGTCGGGAAAATGACAGTTTCCAGCGTTATTGGATGCGGCGCTCAGGGTGGATACACAGAAAGTTATCGCGGCGCAGAAGAAGAAATAAGCCTTATAGATAAAGTACGCTTTGAAATCGCTGTCAATGATGAATTTGTAAAACCTACATTGGATGCGATCATTAAAAGTGCCCGATCAGGTAAAATCGGAGATGGAAAAATATTTGTTGTGCCTCTTGAAGAATGTATTCGTGTTCGTACAGGTGAAAACGGCACAGTTGCCATTGGTTAGTTTATTTGAAATTCCCCGCTGCTTGTGCTGCGGGGAATTTTTTATATATAATTCATTATTTACAATTGAACATCCTGCATTTGATAAATCATTTTATTTCCACTGAAGATATATCAATAACGTAAACATAAAATGACACTTTATAAATTTTAATTCATAAATTATTATGGGTACTTCCAAAAACCAGCATTTACATTTTTTCCGGTTCTATAATAACTCTTTTTCGATGTTGAAAATATCTTGACTGATTAATCAAACTCCTGTAAAAAGAACATGAGACATAATTCGAGAGGGAACAATGTCAGCTGATACAAAAAAAACAATCATATCCTATGATGAAATGAAAAAGCAGATGGATAGTGAATTAGCCGGTTTCATATCTTCTAAGAATGAATCGGAATTTGTCGATCTGCCGAAGTACTCGTTTGAAAAGGGAGTGTGCCAGATTTCTTTTAACATTCCGGGTTTTAACGAAGTATCTATTTTCAATATTCTTCAGATGATGAAAAATCACATTGAAAATGTCCGTGTTCATACAATGGACACCGGATATTACGCGTTCCAGGCGCTTAATTCCAATTTGTTTAAAACTGAAGATATTCTTGAAAATATTAAAATTGAAATTTTCGGCATTACGTCAAATCATAAAGTCGAGATAACGAAGAAATCGAATTTCACGCAGGAGGAAGTAAATCTCGCTGTTGAAATTTTTAAATATTTCTATAACAAGGACAGTGTTGATGCTGTTTCTGAACTGAAAAAACTCGGAGCATCGGTATATCTTGAAAATAATTCTCTTTCATGGAATTACATCGCAGGTTATGAAGATGTTAAACGGAAAATCCGCGAATCCGTGATTTTGCCTTTGCAGAATCCCGACGTTTATGACTCTATCGCGAAAATAACGAGACAGAAATTTGAATCGAACAGGCCCAAGGCGATATTATTCGAGGGCCCTCCTGGTGTCGGTAAGACGACAATCGCGCGCATAATCGCCGGTGAGGTGAAAATACCACTTGTATATCTGCCGATTGAATCGATAATGTCAAAATGGTACGGCCAGTCCGCTAAAAATCTTTCAGGAATTTTTGATTACTGCGAGGAACTTGGCAGCTGCATTCTTTTTTTGGACGAGATTGATTCATTAGCCGGTTCCAGGGATCAGAACATGTTTGAAGCGACACGCCGCATACTGTCTGTTCTTTTGCGACGGCTCGACGGAATTGAGTCGGTTACAAACACAATTACGATCGGCGCTACAAATCGGAAGAATGATCTTGATCCTGCGTTGATAAGCCGCTTCGACCAGACTATTTTCTTTCCGCTTCCGAATCAGCTTGAAAGAGCCGCGATTTTTTCAAATTACGCGCGTCATTTATCAGAAACGGATTTGAATGCAATTGGAAATATATCCGAAGGACTTTCCGGGCGGAACGTTAAGGACATTTGCGAGTATTCCGAAAGAAGATGGGCGCGAAAAATTATCATTAAGAAAGAAGAAATTTCAGCGCCGCCTGTTGAATATTATAAATATTCAGTGAATTTGTGGCTTGGCACGAACAGTGTGGAACCTTAAGTATCCAATTTGATTAAATCAAATTGGATACATATGCTGCACCGTGAGGCGATGAGGTTCTTTTAAGTTCTTCGAGCATTGCAAGCGTGTAGTATTTCTGTTCTGGGAAATGAATGTACAAACAAAGATCATTGTTTTCAGCTGAAGATGAAAAAATAACTTTTTTCAGTTCCAGGTTTTCAATTATTGTAATCATTTCATCAAGAATGTCCGGTATGGAATTATAGTTTTCAGTGTCGGTTTCTTTATTATAACTAGTATGTACTCTATGAGTTACATCCACCGCGTTGATGTAATCCGGAAACATGTTTGATAAATGCTTAGCAGTGATGAACGCGTTCATCTGCAGATCGTCTTTTAGCGCAGTTCCAAGCGCGATAGTCTGACCAAGTTCAAGTCCCGCGTCTTTAATGAAATATGCAGCTTCAAGCTGATCTTCATTAGTCGATGCAATGTTCAGATCAGCCAAAATTTCATTGCTTCCCGAAATAATGTTTTGATAAATTCTGTCGAGTCCATGATTTTTTAATTCGATAAGTTTTCTTTTGCCTTTTTTTAAAATGGAAGATGTTTTAGCCATGATGGAAATTCTTGTCATGAATGGATTTGTCATTTTAAGATATTCCAATACTTCAATGAGATAATTGTTTTGCAGAGAAATGGCGTCTTCATATAGAAGAAAAGCATTACGGAATGTCCCCATCTTTTCAATTGTTTTATCTATCTGCTCAATAACCTGATTCGATGATTGCACGGAAAATTTCTGTTTTTCTTCGATTGGACAGAAGAGGCAGCTTTGATTCTGGCATCCTGTCGTAAGGTCGACTTTCAGGCTGTGAATTTCAGCAGGCGGAATGATTAAAGAATTTAAATGTTGCATAATACCTCCATAGAATTACCGTACAGGTTTTAAAGAGGCAGCAGGTTAACGGGGTAATTCCTCCGATTATAATTATATTATCGGTCTGAGCGCGGAATTTATAAGTAAATTTTATGTCGTATTGCAGGAAAGTTGGCAGGTATGTGTATGTGTATGTGTCTGTGTATGTGTATGTAAAGCAATGAATAATAAAAGCAATGAATAATTAATAATGAAAAGTGAACAATGACGGCAGGTAACAATTAATAATGAACAATGACTTCAATCGTAAAAAGTACCAAAAACCAAAGTGTTTAAATATTATTCATTTTTCATTGTTCGTTATTAA
>JBFZEW010000233.1:0-5989 GCA_041306665.1 Spirochaetota bacterium
GATAAAATAGACGAAGACAGGATCATCCGCAGCATGGTCGGCCGTGAAATCACTGATCGATTTCCTTCGCGCAGCTCAAACATCGGAGAAGAAACCTTAAGAGTCGAAAACTGGACCGTTCATCATCCTGACCATACGGAACTTAAAGCGATCGATAACGTTAATTTCACTCTTAATAAAGGCGAAGTTGTCGGATTTGCCGGCTTAATGGGCGCGGGACGTACAGAAATCGCAATGAGTCTTTTCGGTAAATCATGGGGAGTTAAGCATTCCGGAAAAATATTTAAAAATAATAAAGAAATACATCTCCACAATGTAAATGATGCTATCAAACACGGTATTGCCTATGCCACTGAAGACAGGAAAAGTTATGGTCTTGTTTTAATAAACAACATAATGAATAATCTGACTTTATCAAGTTTAAAATCAATCAGCAAAAAAGGTGTGATTAATAGCAATGAAGAAGTATTGACTTCTCAGAATTTCCGTAGTAAACTTAACATTAAATGTTCCGGGCTTGAACAAAAAGTTGAGGATCTTTCCGGCGGTAACCAGCAGAAGGTTGTTCTTGGAAAATGGATAATGGCCGATCCGGACATTTTAATTCTCGACGAACCAACGCGGGGAATTGATGTAGGGGCAAAATATGAAATATATAACATCATCAACTCTCTTGCGGCTGAAGGAAAATCAGTGATTATGATTTCATCAGAAATGCCGGAGTTGCTTGGAATGTGTGACCGGATTTATGTTATCACAGAAGGACGGATTGCAGGCGAGCTTCCTGCAAAAGAAGCAACTCAGGAAAACATAATGAAATGCATCATAACACATCAAAGAAAACGGAGTTTATCATGACAGGAATTAAAAACTATTTTAAAAACAACATACGCCAGTACGGAATGATAATCGCACTGGTATTCATCATGGTTCTGTTTCAGATACTTACCAAAGGCATTCTTCTGAAACCAATGAATATTACGAATCTAATTCTGCAGAATGCCTACGTACTCATTCTTGCAGTGGGAATGCTGCTCGCAATTATCACAGGAAACATTGACCTTTCAGTCGGATCAGTAGTGGCCTTTGTCGGCGCCTTATCCGCCGTAATGATGGTTACATTAAAAATGCCTGTGTCTCTTGCTGTCGCCATCTCACTTCTGATTGGTCTTGGCGCGGGATCATTTCACGGTTTGTTCATAGCTTACTTTAAAATACCGCCGTTTATCGTAACTCTTTCCGGCATGCTTATTTTCCGCGGCCTTACAATGGTTATCCTGAAAGGACAGACTCTTGCGCCATATCCTGAATCACTTCAGGCGATCGCAGCTGGTTATCTTCCCGGAAGAGAAAAAGAAGCGATGTTCGGATTAACCGTTGCTGCGCTAACTTCAATAATTATCGGAATCATCATGTCCATCATCTATATTTTATTCGAACTTAATTCAAGAAAAAATAAAATAAAATACGGGTTTGAAGTTTTACCGAAAAGTTTTGAATTTTTCAAATGGGGACTGATCATTCTTACCATCAACGCTCTTACAATCAGCCTTGCCGCATATAACGGTATTCCAATTGTATTGCTTTTGCTTATGGTCATAATTATAATATACACTTTCATTTCACAAAAAACAATCGCAGGCCGCCACATTTATGCTCTTGGCGGCAACGCAAAAGCCGCTAAGCTTTCCGGCGTTAAAACAGAGCGCGTAATGTTCTGGGTCTATGCAAACATGGGCGTTCTCGCGGCAGTTGCGGGTCTTGTTGTCGCTGGAAGACTGAACGCTGCGACTCCTAAAGCCGGGAACATGTTCGAGCTTGACGCGATAGCCGCGTGTTTCATTGGCGGTGCATCGGCATCAGGCGGCATTGGCACAGTAATCGGTGCGGTAGTCGGTGGACTTGTCATGGGCGTTCTCAATAATGGTATGTCAATACTGGGCGTAAGCGTTGACTGGCAGCAGGTAATCAAAGGCCTCGTCCTTCTTGGTGCTGTATGCTTTGATGTTTACACTAAAAATAAATCAGGCAGCAGATGATATTCTCTGAAAAACTCTCCCTCCTCCCCTCCGGGAGAGTTTTTTTTCACCATGAAATTTAAAAATAATTCAGTATTATTTAACATAAAAACAATGAAAATATTTTTTGACTTTAAAAATTAGACTCCAATTTCAAAATCAACTGCAGATGCTCGCCATAAAATCTAATTCAATATGAACGATTTTTTATAATAATAAAACAACAAGCCTGCTGCTTTTTAAAAGTGCCAATAAACAGATCAGCTGATAATTAACGAAATTCAAGAATTTTTATAAAATCAGTTGTATTAAAAATACTAATGGACAAAAATTACACGCAGTGTAAATCATTATAAAAAAATTTACATTGATTCGATACATAATTCATGGAGGCCGCATGCCAGTAAATCAGCAGAATAAAAATTTTAATCTTTTTGAAATAATTACAGCTTTATTTGTAGGAATTCTTATCGTATCGAATATTGTTTCGCAGAAATATTTTGATTTCACATTTTTAGGTCTCACGATGTCTCTCGACGCAGGAACGTTGCTGCTTTTCCCGATTCTATATGTTTTCGGAGATGTTGTTCCCGAAGTTTACGGGTATCACGCGTCGCGCAGATTAATCTGGTATGGATTCGGAGTAAATGTACTTGCTGCCCTTTTATTCAAGCTTTCAATATTGTTACCTCATAGCCAGTATTTTGATTATCAGGATGCATTCTCTCTAGTTCTTGGTAATGTAACCGGACTTGTTCTTGCTTCAATGGGCGGCTATCTTGTCGGAAGTTTCATCAACTCATTCATAATGGCTCACATGAAAACATGGATGATCAAACACGATCCTGAACATAAATTTTTATTTGTACGTACAATTACATCTACTTTCGCCGGTGAATTTTTCGACACAGCAATATTCGTCGGAATTGCAACATACCTGTTTAAAATATTTCCGCCTGAAATGTACATCAGTCTTGTATGCACGCAATGGCTATTAAAATCATTAATTGAAACATTATTTACGCCGATTACTCTTTTCATAATAAACAAAGTCAAAAAATATGAAAACCTGGATGTAGTCGGAACTGACAGTTACAATCCTTTTGCGGTAAATAAAAGCGGCGGAGTAAACTTAAAAGGTAAAAAATAATACTATACATCACTTGAAATTTAAACACATTGAAAACAGGTAAATTTAACATAAACTTTCAAACGTTTTGTTGCTTTTTAATATTTTCAAATTGGAGAACTATTATGATCATCCCTCTTAAAAAGTCTTTAAAATTATGTTTCTATATTTCGACATTTTTTGCAATGTTTTTTATAGGCTGTGCTTCAGTAGATTTTTCAAAAAACGCCTATAATCCTAAAAAAGGTACATGTTTAAAAGGTGACTGCAGAAATGGACAGGGAACCTTTATTTACTCCAGCAAACTGAAATATGAAGGAAAATGGGAAAATGGATACAGAAACGGAAAAGGTATTCTTACATTTCCTAGCGGTGAAAAATATAATGGAGATTTTGTAAAAGATAAATATCAGGGAAAAGGTACATTGATATTTCCAAATGGAAACAAATACGTAGGTTCATTTTCAAATAGCGCGTACAACGGATACGGCGAATTTCACTACGTTTCCGGTGATTTATATAAAGGTAGCTTCAGAAATAATTTTTTTAATGGAAATGGCGAATATATTCATAAAGATGGAACGAAATACAAAGGAGAATATAAAAATAATGATCGGCACGGACAAGGAACGCTTATATATGCCACCGGTGAAATATATATTGGTGAATTTGAATACGATAAAAAAAGCGGCCAAGGAACGATGACATATAAAGATGGTACAAAATACATCGGATCATATAAAGATGATCATCCAAGCGGATACGGAGAATTCTACTTTAAAGAAGGAACAACATACAAAGGTAATATAAAAGATAACAAATACAATGGATTTGGAATATTGATTACAGCTGATGGCACTAAATATGAAGGAAATTTCAAAGATAATAAAAAACACGGCAAAGGTAAACAGACAGCTCCTGACGGTAAAATTATCGAAGGTACTTTTAAAAAAGGAAAATTTATTAAATAATAATCTGAGAACAACATGCGAATATAAATTTTTCTAAATTAGAAAAAGTAAAACTTTTATTCATTTACAGGTCATTTAACAGATATTTATTATTAAAACATTGTGAATTAATTAGGCCATCTGCTGAAATGCATTTTAAAGCTTAATATTCTGTCTACCAAATGAAGTTCGGATCTTGCCGAAAAACAATGTCAAAGCTTACACAGGCTCAAACAATTCACTGTTTTGAAAGCAGTATAAGCCTTCCATGCCGGCAGAAGTACTAATAAAACCAGTACTTACAATTTATTTAAAAATGTAAATACTGGTTTGGGAAGTGCTCTCAAATTAGATATCTCATTACTGAAGTGCTGCTGGTTTTTTCGCGGTGCGGATTACATACTGACGTTCCCTGCCCTGCCGCCAGACTTTCACGTTCACTTTACTTGCCGGACCTGCTTTTTCAACCTCAGCCACGAATAGTTCAACCGAGGAAACTTTTTTTCCGTTAACCTCAAAAATTACATCTCCGCGCACGAGGCCTGCAGCGTCAGCAGGACCGTTCTGCTCAATTGAATTAATTATAACGCCATATTCTTTATTCCAACGGAGTTTCGCAGCGTATTCGCTTGTCATTGACAACAATGAAATACCGATATATCCCTTTTCGATAAATTTTTGTTTCTTTAAATTTTCAATGATATTCTTGACGTCATTAATCGGAATTGCGAAACCGATTCCCATGTAACCGCCAGTCTTGGAAAAAATCATTCTGTTTACACCGATAACTTCTCCATTTATGTTAAGCAAAGGACCGCCGGAATTACCCGGATTAATTGCTGCATCAGTCTGAATGAAAACTTCGCTTGTATTTTCATCAAGATTTTTCCTGTTTATCGCACTGACAACGCCCACGGTAAAAGATTTATCCAGTCCAAAAGGATTCCCAATAGCGATTGCCCAGTCTCCAACCTGAAGTTCATCCGAATTGCCTAAAAACGCGGGTTTGAAATTTGTTCCACCTTCAATTTTTATCAACGCGATGTCAAGCTTCTCATCATATCCTCGGACTTCAGCCACATAATTTTTCTCTCCGATATGAACGTTTATTCTGTCAACGACAATACCGTTCGGAGCGACAACATGAAAATTCGTGCATACGAATCCGTCATCAGAAACAATAAATCCGGTTCCAAGACCCTGCTGTTTCTGCACGCGGGGAACGCCAAGGTAAAGCGAATACCAGTCCGGAAGCCTGACATCCTGTTCGGTAGAAATAAAAACAACTCGGTCTTCATATAACTTATAAATATTTCTGAAAGCCATCTGAACATCCCAGGCTTTCTGAACTGATGGATCTTTCTTTAAGGGTGATTCCTGAGTGCTCGACCATAGAAATCGCGATCCAACTCCATCTTTTGAGCACGCGAAATAATTGAAACCTAGTATTACTGCTGCAAACAGCACAATAAATAATTTTCTGTATTTTCTAATCATTTTAACCTCTTTTACAAACGTATAAATTCCTTTTTCTTTTCAATAGCCTGCACAATTTTTTCGGAATTTTCCGTTGAATAATAATTTTTAAAAGTCCGCGAAACATATAATGAAAACAAATTGCTAATTCCAGCGCCTGACGCGAATTCATTAACTCCATTCGATAGAGCTAAAAGTGAACCTGAATAAATACCAGCCAGAATGTTATCTGTTTTATTGTAATCTATCGATTCAATATTTACTATAACCCCCTGCTTTCTATCAACCATGTCGCCGTATAAAAGATTCGTTATTCTTATCTGGCTTAAAAGTTCCTTATTAAGCGAGGTTTCAATGTCATCCGCCGAATATTTAAAAAACAAATCTTTCTGCCCAATCTCAAGGGCGTTTATTAA
>JBFZEW010000234.1:0-2641 GCA_041306665.1 Spirochaetota bacterium
GAACTAAAAAACATCGTGTTGCGGGTTCGTGCACACTCGAACTTCGTGTTCGAGCAGTCCGGGGTCTATTCCCAGAAACTTTGCGGGCTTTGCGTCTTTGCGTGAAATAGTCTTTTGTTTCTTAGAAGAAAAAAGTGATAATTCAAAATTCAGCATTCATAATTATAACACATTCACATATTAGCCGAAGGCTTGTCATCCGCTTTTATCTTTTAACTTTTATCTTTTAACTTCTATCTTTCATCTTTACAAACTTATTCTCACTTAACAATCACATCAACGATAGCTGAAAATGAATTAGCTGCTTTTGTCTTTTCCTTCGTTGATTTTTTCATGAAAGGACGCCCTTCATCGCCGCGGTGAACAAAATCCATTTCAATCGGAATTTCACCAAGGAAAGTTTTTCCTCTGTCCTCTGATATTCTTCTGCCGCCGCCGCTTTTAAAAAGGTCAATATTTTTTCCGCAATGCGGACAAGCGAGACCGCTCATATTTTCAATGATTCCTTTTACCGGAATGTTTACTTTCTCACAGAATGTAATTGATTTAAGAACATCCGAAAGAGCTAAATCCTGCGGTGTTGTTACAATCACAGCTTCAGAATTTCCGCTGAGAAGCTGACACACTGCAAGAGGCTCATCTCCTGTACCCGGAGGCGAATCAATTATAAGATAGTCAAGATTACCCCAGTCAACATCGGTAAGAAACTGCTTAATCGCGTTATACTTCATCGGTCCGCGCCAGATTACAGCAGAATCCTCTCTGTCAATGAGAAACCCGACAGAAATGACTTTCAGGTTTTCGCTGTAAAGTACAGGTTTTACCATTCCATCAGGAGTTGCTCCGACTTTCTGATTTTCAAGTCCCAAAAGTTTCGGTACTGAAGGTCCATGGACATCGACATCGAGGAGTCCTACCTGGAATCCTCTTTCAGCAAGTTCAACAGCAAGATTCACCGCAACTGTACTTTTACCGACGCCGCCCTTGCCCGACATTACAACAATGCGTTTCTTTATATTATCAAGTTTTAGATTTTCCTGTTCAGCCATATTTTTCTCCGTTTTTTTTCACAATTACAAATAGATATGTTAGTGTCAACTAATTTTATTATTGAGATATAACTTAATCAAGTTGAATAAGAATTTCTTTCATGAAATCATAGACTCTTTCCGTTGAGGAAATACTCAATCTTTCATTTATTGAGTGAACTTCCCACATGTCGGGCCCGAAAGAAATTGCTTCAAGATGAGGAAGCTTTTCGAGAAATACACCGCCTTCAAGACCCGCGTGAATACCTTTTACAAGCGGATCTTTTCCGTACATTTTCTTGAATGTAGTTGTACATATCTGCTCAAGTTTTGATTTCGGTTTAAGCGGCCAGCTCGGATAATCACCCCACAGATCCATTTCAAGATTGAACTTCTCGGCGAAAAGTTTCATCTGATTTATCATGTTGCATTTAAGACTCAGTACAGAGCTCCTGAGCGCCCACACATATTCTATCACATCATCTTTCTGTTCAACTACTCCTAGATTCAGTGAGCTCTGAACAAGACCGGGAATTTCAGCAGTCATTGATTGAATTCCCGCGGGTGAATTCATTAAAATAAATATCGCATTGCCAACAGTTTCACCGGATAAAATCTGAATTTTATTTTTATCCGCAACTATTATTTCATCGGCAGAAAGCGAAATATTTTCATCTGCAATTCCGCATTCAGACCTGAAAGTTTTTTGAAGCCTGGAAATCAAATCATTAACCATGACAGCTTTTTCATGAGGTATCAGCACATCAATCATGGCATAGCTTGGAATGACATTATCCTTTACCCCGCCATTTATTTTAATGAATTCAGCATTGAGTTCATTCTTTAATTCATACATTGTTCTTCCAAGAAGCCTGTTCGCATTGGCACGGTTTTTATCAATTTCCATCCCGCTATGTCCACCGGCAAGATCTTTTATTTGAATTTTAAAAAATCTGCAATTATGCGGTGATTTTTCGTTTTTAATTATTTTTTGAAATAATCCGAGCCTTGTACCGCCTGCACAGCATACAACAAACTCGCCTTCCTCTTCACTGTCAAGATTCAGAAAATATTTACCCTCAAGATCATGCATCTCCATTTTAACAGCACCAATAAGTCCGGTTTCTTCATCAGTCGTAACTGCAAATTCAATCGGCGGGTGCGGGATTTTTTTCGAATCAAGCAATGCAAGAACCATAGCAAGCGCTATTCCATTGTCTGCACCGAGGGTTGTATCTTTCGCTTTTAACAGATCACCGTCAATGTACATTTTCAGCGGATCCTTTTTAAAATCATGACTGCTGTCATTAGCTTTAACGCAGACCATGTCCATGTGTCCCTGAATAATCACCGCGGGACGGTTTTCATAACCAAGGGTTCCAGGTTTTTTAATTACAATATTATTATATTCATCCTGCCTGACATAGAATTTTCTGTCCTCGGCAAATTTTTTCAGAAAATCACTAATCTGTTTTTCGTTTCCCGACTCGCGCGGAATGTTATTAATCTGCTCAAAAAACTCAAATACTTCTCTATGCTTATATTTACTGAAATCAATACTCATTCTATTTCTCCTGTGGTAGTGAAGCAATTTTTAATTTTGAATGTTGAAT
>JBFZEW010000235.1:0-4409 GCA_041306665.1 Spirochaetota bacterium
TGACTGAAACGACTTTTGAAACGCCCTGCTCTTCCATTGTAATGCCATAAATGGATGAAGCGATACTCATTGTCTTTTTATTATGAGTAATCATGATAAACTGAGTTTTAAGCGCGAACTGTTTCAGCATTCTTAAAAATCTGCCGACATTTTCTTCATCAAGAGCGGCGTCAATCTCATCCAGAAAACAGAATGGCGACGGCTTAACCATGTAAGTCGAGAAAAGAAGAGCCAGCGCGGTCATTGATCTCTCACCGCCTGAAAGAAGGTTAATGGATTTTGGTTTTTTTCCCGGAGGGCGTACAGTAATTTCAATTCCGCTCTCAAGAATATTTTCAAAGTCAACAAGTGCTATTTCCGCGTTTCCACCCTCAAAGAGCTGTTTAAATATTTCGGAAAAATTCTTCTGAATCTGCTTAAAAGTTTCAAGAAACATATCTACTGAAGTTTTATTAATGTCTTCAATTACGGACAGAATATCTTCTCTTGCTTTTTCAATATCGGCTTTCTGAGTTGTGTAATATTCAAAACGCTTTTTCAGGTCATTGTATTCTTCAATCGCGAGATTATTTATCGGACCAAGATCCTGAATGTTTTTCTTCAGATGCTGAAGCTGCTGATTAAGATCATTGAATTCCATTGGATCAGCTTTAATTTTATTTATGTCCGCGATGCGCTTTTCATATTCAGTCCATAGATATTCTTCAAGATTAGTAATTTTAAAGTTCATCTCGACAAGATTCCTTTCCTGCTCAGATAATCTCATATTTATCTTTTCAAGATTTTCACTGTCTTTATGTCCTGACTCTTTTCGGTTTTTAATTTTTTTATCAATTTCTTCTTTTTTAAGATTATTTACCTGAATTTTTTCATTGAGTCCAATGCTTCTATCATTAAACTCAATTAATTTGCTTTTACAATCTTCATTTTCAGCTTTCAGTGAATCTGAAATCTGAATAGACCTTTCGATTTCACTGTTCAAATTACCAATTTGCTTTTCGAAATCTTCGATTTGGCGGTCAAGCGACTGAATGTTCTTCTCTATCCAGTTTTTTTCATTATCATTTCGCGAAAGATCTTTTTCAATGCGAGTAATCATGTCATTCGTATTATCAAGTTCACTCTGCAGCATTGTAATTCTATTTTCAAGATTGGAATTATCAGTTCTCAAATTCTCAATATGAGTCATTTTCGCGCGAATCTGCGAATCAATACTTTCCTTCTTTGCATGAATTCCGGTTTTATCGAAAAGTATTGAACGGAAACCGTCTTCGAAAGATTCAAACTCCGATATTTTCCCGTTAAGAAAATTAAGATCAATTTTATTTATGCACGAAAACGCGTCATCGGAAAGACCTGTACTGAAAAGACGCTTTGATTCTTCCAGTAAATTATTTACTTCTTTAATGATTGAATTAATCTCACCGCGGACTTTCTGCCGCTGTTCTTCGGAGCCCTGAAGTTCAGCCTTGCGTTTGTCAATTGCATCGATCAGCTGACGGATTACAATTTCAAGTTCTTCGCGCAGCGAGCCAAGCTGTTTTTCCTTGTCTGTGATTTCTTCACGATTTTTTTCAATCTGATCGCGGCTGGAATGGATTTCATCAATTTTACGTCTTCTTGTTTCGAAAAGGTCTTTAAGTTTATTTCTGTCTTCTTCTATTTTCTCAGCAATGACTTTTCCGTTTTCAATATTTTTTTCTTTTTCGCCAATGAGTTTAATGCGCACATTCTTGCGCTCATCAATTTCAGATTCCAGTTTTTTGCGACGTGCTTCCTGTTCATTTATGAGTTTAATGTTTTTTTCGGTTCGCAGGTCAATATCTTCAACTTTCAGACGGAAAGTATGAAGTTTCTTGTCAAGTTCAAAAAGTTGAAGCTGTATTTCATTTCTTCGCTGTTCATCTTTTTCATTCTCTTCAGATACTTCGGAAATGCGGCTGCTGATTTCAAGTCTTTCAGCTTTGAGTTTTTCAAGCTGCTGAACATACTTTTCCTTTTTCTGTGAAATATCCCTGTATTTAAGAACGTTCAGTTTAATGTCATTCTTTTTTAACTCATCGCGCATTGAAATATAAACTTTTGTCTTTTCAGCCTGCTTTGCTTTTAGATCTTTTTCTCGGTCAATTTCATGGATAATATCATTTATTCGGTCAAGATTTTCCCTTGTATCTTCAAGTTTTCGCAGCGAATCTTTTTTTTGAAGTTTAAATTTGGAAATTCCCGCAGCTTCTTCGAAAATGTATCTTCTGTCTTCGGCTTTGGAAGATAAAATCATATCAATACGGCCTTGTTCCATTACTGAATAACTGGTTTTACCGATTCCCGTATCCATGAACAGTTTTTCAATATCTTTCAGGCGTACAGGTGATTTATTAATTAAATATTCAGATTCACCGTCACGGAATACGCGGCGAGTTACGGTAACAGCATCCGAATCAAATTCAAGCATTCTGTTCTGGTTATCAACGATTATGGACACTTCAGCGAGAGAAAGCGGCTTACGGGATTCAGTTCCAATGAAGATTACATCTTCCATCTTTTGACCGCGAATATTTTTTGCCTGTTTTTCGCCTAAAACCCATTTTGCGGAATCGACAATATTCGATTTTCCGCATCCGTTAGGACCTACAATTACGGTAATTCCCTGCTCAAAGTCTATTTTTGTTCTATCGGCAAACGATTTGAAACCGAAAATTTCCATGGATTTTAGAAACATATTGACCTCTGAAATAAAACTTTACAAATATGAGATGAAACTATATAAAAAAAGAATATTAACTGATTTCAACAATAATTTTTTAATTAAGGTATTTATGAAAACAAATTATTTTTTATTGCTGTTTTTAACAACACTTATTTTTTTTTCATGCGTAGATACGCAAAAAAAGGAACAGTATAAAAACAATAATTTATACGAAATGCAGAAATCCGAACTTGAAATTATTGAAAATTTCGAATATTTCGGAAAATCACAGGTATTTTATATAATTTTAAATGATAATAACACTTTATTCGAACTCGATTTAAAATGCAAAGTCCTTAATTCAGACAGTCAGCCTAATCCCGCAGTGTTTTATGTCATGGGAAAATATATAAACACTGAAAAATTCGGTGATCTGAAACAACCATATGTTTTTACTGAAGTTTTCAGAAATTTTTCCGAAGATTGGAACGCAAAAAATCCTTCTGTCATTAAATCAAACAGTAATTTTTTTACAAAATCAATTTCAAAGGGAATGTACCGCATTGTGTTTACTTGCTACATGAATAGAGATTTTACAGCATTAATATCGACAAAATCAGATTATTCAGTTCAAATTTTCAATTCTTTTGAAAAAGCAAAGGAAGCATTATCAGCTTTCCCGAAGGAAAGCTGATAACAATATTTTTAGAAAGCAAGGCCAAAAGCAGCTTTTAGTCCGAATTCTCTGTTTTCATCAAGCGCGTCAACTACAAGAGCATCAATATTTAATTTATATTTTCTGTCTCTAAGAACTGCAATTCTCATTCCAGTGTTGAAAACACCTCTCCAGTTGCCCATTCCTGTTGGATGAGAACTATATGAATAATTTGCGAAATCATTTATCCAGTGAACATATCCTTTTAGCACTGAATGAAACATATCAAGGTCAAATCCCATTGAAAAATCAATATTTTCATCATCATCGATATCATCAGTATCATCATCTCCATCGCGATCCCAGAAAGTTTTTCCAACCAGCACAGTTGTTTCAGCAGGCATCGCGAAAAAATTCCCTGAATATGTTGCAGCAATATAGATCTGGTATGTGTTGAATTCATCGTCTTCAGCATCTTCCCATGGATCAATAACCTGGTAATTACCGCCGATAGCAACAGTACTGTTGCCTGAATCCAGACGAACTTTTGTATTAATCATGAAATCATCGCCGCGCTCGTTCTGCATGTCATACATTCCGCCGATTTCCCAGATGTTAAAAAGCTGAACAGTGAAAGTACCGATTGTTGAATCATCATCACTGCCATTCGCATCTTCATTGCCGTCAATCCATCCGAGACCTAAATCAAGACCGAATTTAGCGTCTTTCCAGCCTGTTTTAGCAGTCGGTGTGGCAATAAGACCTGTTGAACCATTTAAAGAAGGGCTCGCAAATGCTTCCGCGAAAACATTTGTTGAAATTAGCGTTGCTGCAAGAGCAACTAAAAGTATTTTTTTCATTTTAACTCCTTGAAAGTTTTTTTCTTATTATATTCAACATCAAAATTTAATATATATACCATTTGGCATAAACTCAAATTTTTTTTCAAGATAAAATTTGTCTTTTTTTGATAAATTTGAAAGATCAGTTTGTAAAGTTTGTAAAGTTCGTAAAGTAAAAAGTCAAAAGTCAAAAGTCAAAAGTTAAAAGTTAAAAGTTAAAAGTTAA
>JBFZEW010000236.1:0-3091 GCA_041306665.1 Spirochaetota bacterium
ATTCAAATACTCATTTACTTTATAATCAGGCGACAAAATCGTATATTATTATTACGCTTTATGTAAAAAATTACTGTATTTTATCAAAATACTTTTTCAATATAAATTCTGAATAGCTTGACAATAACTGCCGAAAAATAAAAAATAAACCTATTGGCACTTTTAAAAATTAGTATTTGTTTTTTTTATAAAAATCTTAAATATTGGTTTTATCTGCATTTGTGCCGATACGGGAACATCAAAACATTAATTTTCAGATGTTACCTTATTATCTAATAATTCCGGTTTTTGGGGAAATTTTTGAAATTACGGATATTTTTAATGAAAAAAATAAAAATCAATTTAAAAGCTATCAAAACCTTAAATCTGAAGAATAGCATAATTCTGGCTATTTCCGCCATTTTGACATTTTCGATTTTACTTTCAGTTTTATTTGTTTACTTTAACAATCCTCCTGCCGGCCAGCAAAAAATCAACATCACGGTTGATAAAGGTTCTACCCTTCGCTCAACTGCAACATATCTTGAAAAAAACGGTTTGATTAAAAATAAAACTTTTTTCATAATACTTGGTTATGCTTTTGATAAAAAAACTATTTTAGCCGGTAGATTCAGAATTTTTGATAACAGCACAAGTACTGAGATTTTAAAACGCTTAACTACCGGCATGGTTATTACTCAAAAAGTTACTATTCCTGAAGGATATAACATTTATCAGATTGCCGAGGCTCTCGAAACTGAAAACATCTGCATGGCGGATGATTTCATCAACTACTCGAAAGATGCCGATTTTATAAAATCCATCGGCATTGAATCCACTACCGCTGAAGGTTATCTTTTCCCTGACACATACATTTTTGCCGAAGGTTCCGATCCGCGCGATGTTATTACATATATGAAAAATAAAATGGATGAAGTTGTTTCTGAAATTTCCGCCTCCAGCCCTGCGTCTCCATACTCTCTTCATCAGATGCTGATAATCGCGTCAATAATCGAAAAAGAAGCCATGAAAAAATCAGAGCGTCCAATGATTTCCGCCGCTTTTCACAACAGATTAAAAAAAGGAATGCGTTTTGACAGCTGCGCGACCGTATGGTACGCGATCGGAAAATTTGACGGAGGGCATCTTACAAAATCTGATTTAAACATTGATTCGCCTTTCAACACATATAAAAACACCGGCTTCCCGCCTACTCCCATTGCTTCACCGGGGAAATCAAGTATTGAAGCCGCGTATAACCCCAGTTCAACTCCTTTTGTTTTCTTTGTGGCGAGAAATGACGGTTCGCATTATTTCTCAATAACTCTTTCACGGCACAATAAGGCTGTTGCATATTATCAAAAAGGTGAAAGAAACGGATTTATCGATGACCAGAAATAATCCTGAAATTCTCGCGCCTGCTGGTAATCTTGAAAAATTAAAGATTGCCGTTCTTTTCGGCGCTAATGCAGTTTTTTTCGGCGGTGAAATGTTCAATCTGCGCGATAAAGCTGGAAATTTCAGTTTAAGTGATATCGAAGAAGCCGTCGCTTTCTGCAAAAGAAGAAATGTAAAAATTACTTTTCTTCTTAATTCCTTTCTGCATGAAAATGACATCGAAGATGCCGAAAAATTCATTAAATCAATCGAGCATTTCAAATTCGACGCTGTAATGATTTCCGATCCTGGAATGCTTCAGCTTGTCAAAAATTCAAAGTTGAATTGCAGAATTCATCTTTCAACGCAAATGTCCACATTAAACAGACTCTCGATTAAATTCTGGAAAGACCTTGGCATTGACAGAATTGTAATGGCGC
The DNA here is from genome assembly GCA_041306665.1 of Spirochaetota bacterium. GTDB lineage: Bacteria > Spirochaetota > UBA4802 > UBA4802 > JAFGJZ01 > JAFGJZ01. The sequence goes on from JBFZEW010000236.1 coordinate 1,797, forward strand.
GCGAAAGCAGCATTGATGAAATTAAATCCATCCGAAAACACTGTGACGACTGCGAACTGGAAGTTTTTGTTCATGGAGCTCTGTGCGTTTCATATTCAGGAAGATGCCTGCTTAGCCGTTTCATGTCCGGAAGAGACGCAAATCAAGGCGCGTGTTCACAGCCCTGCCGCTGGAAATATCATCTTGTCGAAGTAAAACGCGATGGGAACCTGCTTGAGTTTATTGAACATTCCCGCAGTACAGAAATTCTATCATCCAAAGATCTTTGCCTCTTAAAAAGAATTCCCGAACTTATTGATGCTGGCGTTAACGCGTTTAAACTTGAAGGAAGAATGAAATCTCTTTACTACGTTGCCAATGTAACGAGAATTTACAGAAATATTGTCGATAATTATCTCGCAGGAAATAACCTTGAAGATAAATTTGATTTTTGGGAATCGGAACTCGATTTAATCAGTCACAGACCGTACACGGAAGATCTGTTCAATGAATTTGATAATCTTACTTTCAGCGGTGTTCCATACATTAAAAAAGCCATGTTTATGGGTTATGCTGATTCGGCTCCGCAGGAAAATGAAGTTGCAATCAAAGTTTTCAACCCAATTAGAATAAATGATGTGCTTGAAGCGATTGCCCCCATTATTGACAACAGGATCAATGATACTGAACTTACTGTTGTTAAAATCTTCGATGCTGACTCTGAAGATATACTCGCAAGACCCGGACGCACATGTAAAATTATCTTTGACAAAAATGTCCCTGAAAATGCAGTATTTCGCAAAAGAATAGTTTCGCCGGAGGGTGCATGACGAATTTCACACGAATACAGGGCATGGAAGATATTTATCCGGATAAATCCGCGAAATGGAATCATATAATTGATACAGCTAAAAATGTCGCGGCAAGATACAACTACCGGCATATAATCACCCCAATTCTTGAATATACTGAACTCTTTAAAAGAGGAATCGGCGATGATACCGACATTGTTTCCAAAGAAATGTACACGTTTGAAGACAGAGGAGGCAGAAGCCTGACTCTCAGACCGGAAGGTACAGCATCGATTGTACGCGCATACTGCGAAAACGGCGATTACAACCGGCTTTCCGGCTGCAAGTTTTTTTATCATGGGCCCATGTTTCGAGCTGAAAAACCGCAGAAAGGAAGGCTGCGCCAATTCAACCAGTTTGGTATTGAATTTTTCGGCACAGATGATCCCTATTATGACTATGAAATTGTGTGTCTCATGAACGCGATTACTCTGGAACTTAAAATTACGGATTATAATCTGCTGA
>JBFZEW010000237.1:0-2670 GCA_041306665.1 Spirochaetota bacterium
GTAACGTAGCTGTAACGTAGCTGTAACGTAGCTGTAACGTAGCTGTAACGTAGCTGTAACGTAGCTGTAACGTAGCTGTAACGTAGCTGTAAAACAATAGAATTTCCAGAATTTGCAAGAAAATAATTGACTTGAAAATAATAAATATGGTATTTGTTGTAATGTATACGTATACATTACAATTTTTATTAGAGGGAATTTTATGAAATATGGTTACTTTGATGAAGTTAATAAGGAATATGTAATAACAGACCCACATACACCGGTTAAATGGATAAATTATCTCGGGACTTTGAACTTTGGCGGGTTTATTGATCATACTGGCGGTGTGCTATTATGCAAAGGAGATCCGAGTTTAAATAGAATTACCAAGTATATTCCTCAATTGCCTGCTTCTGACTTTCGTGGTACAACACTATATATACGTTTTAAAGAGAATAATAAGTATAAATCATTTTCGGCTTTTTATACACCAACACTAGATAAATATGATTTATATGAATGCCATGTCGGATTACAGTACACTAAAATAATTACAGAATTTTACGGTATAAGAACGGAGACAACTTTTTTTGTTCCAAATTCTGAAGATGCTCCTTTAATTATGGATGTTACCATAAAAAATGTTTCATCATCTACAAAAGAAATAGATATCATACCTGTTGTTGAATATACACACTTCGATGCTTTGAAACAATTTACGAATAGTGATTGGGTTCCTCAGACAATGATGAGCCGGGTCGCAGATTCTAACGAAAAAATAAAAATCATCACTCAATATGCTTTTATGAATAAAGAAACTAACGTTAATTATTTCACTTCTAATAAAAAATTCAATTCATTTGAAACTGACAGAAGAAATTTTTTAGGTGCGAATGAATATAGCAGCTGGGCAAATCCGCTTGCGCTGCAGAAAAAAGATTTGGCGTGTACAGAAGCAAATCGCGGAGATAATATTTGCGCAGTAATGCAGCATGCGGGAAATTTACAGCAAGGTGAATCATATCGAGCAATTTTCCAGCTTGGACAAGTTCAAAATATCAGCAAATCGCGTGATGTAATAGAAAAATATAGAGATGAAAAAACGATAGATTCTGAATTTCTAAAAATCCAGAAATTTTGGGAAGAACATTTATCATATATGAAAGTGGAAACTCCAGATGAAGCAATGAATACAATGATAAATGTGCATAACACCAGACAATGCTATATAACTAAAAATTGGTCAAGATATCTATCCTTATATCAGTTGGGACTTGGTTCCCGAGGAATTGGATTCCGCGATAGCATGCAGGATGTAATGGGGATTACAGCTCAGAAACCTGAAGAGGCGCGGGAGTTAATTGAAAAAATTCTTCATGTTCAAAAGAGTGACGGCTCTGCCATGCATCAGTTTAATCCTTTGAATATGATTGCAAGTATCGGCGATGCTGAAGAAAAAGAGGAAAGGCCGAAGTATTACGGGGATGACCATCTTTGGGCAATACTGGCAGTATCTGCATACATTAAGGAAACAGGGAACATGGATTTTTTGAAGAAACAGCTTCCATATTATGAAAAAGATAAAAACGGAAAGCCGTTAAATTCGGGAACAATATTGGAACATTTGATGAAAGCACTGGATTTTACTGAAAATAATAAAGGACAGCATGGTTTGCCGCTGCTCGGTTTCGCAGATTGGAATGATACTGTGAATTTAAAAACTGGAGCGGAATCTGTTTTTAACGCTTGTTTATACGCCACAGCACTTCAGGAAATGATAGAAATCTCGGAACATTTAAATTTGCAAAATGAAGTTAAGAAATATGAGAAAAACTATCTCAACATGAAAGAGACTTTAAATCAAACTGCTTGGGATGGCGAATGGTATATACGATATTATGATTTTGATGGAACGCCGTTAGGTTCTAGTAAAAATGAAAAGGGCCAGATTTACGCTAACGGACAGTCATGGCCTGTTATAAGCGGATTGGCGGAAGGAGAGCGTGCTCAAAAAGCGTTGGATTCTGTAAGAACTAAATTAAATACACCATATGGAATTAAACTCAGCGGTCCGGGATATAATGGATATGATTCTGATAAAGGTGGAATAACAACATATCCTCCAGGAGCAAAAGAAAATGGAGGAATTTTCCTTCATGCGAATCCATGGGTGATGATCGCGGAAACAAAAATAGGCCGTGGAGATTATGCATACGAGTATTATAAAAAACTTAATCCTGCATCGCACAATGAAAATATATCCTTGTACGAATGCGAGCCATATTGTTACGCGCAGAATATCCTCGGAGATGAACATCCGCAAGCTGGACTTGCAAGAAATAGCTGGCTTTCGGGAACATCGAGCTGGATGTATCAGGCTGCAACAAAGTATATGCTGGGAATTATGCCGACATTATCAGGATTAAAAATTGATCCGTGTATTCCAGAAAAATGGGACGGGTTTAAGATAACAAGAAAATTCCGGGGAAATATATATGAAATAAATATAAAAAATCCGGAACACGTTTCTAAAGGAATAAAACAGATTACGATGAATGGCAGCGAAATATGCGGAAATGAACTTCCAGTTGGAAATAAGCATAATAATATAGAAGTAATAATGGGTTTAAAATAAAAAAAATTAAAAATTCATGAAAAAGTTTTAACTTTTATCCTTCTTTTTACGTT
>JBFZEW010000238.1:0-2522 GCA_041306665.1 Spirochaetota bacterium
ACAGGTTTATTTCCGTCTTCAACTCTCCCTGCCAGCATTTTGTCAAATCGTATGGATGGATGCCTCTTTTTTCAAGCATGTCAAGATAACATGCCGGCACCATATTCGTGAATCTTGTAAAATCGTTGTCCGCGTAATATTCAACTTTTATTGTTGTTTCATACCGATCCATTGTTACATTTCTTTGCAGCGTGTACGATTCTCCGGGTTTCAGAGTAACCGGTTTTTTCTTTAATCCTTTCAGGGGGTTGCCGCTGATTGATATTAAAAACGGATTTGCGCTGCCGGAAGATATTTCAAAATCGTTTACCAGCTCTTTTGTTTCTGACGATACGTTGGTGATTTTAAGCGCAATATTTATGCCGCTGCCGATTACGGGAGCTTTATTGTCGGCATGAGCCGTCAGTATAATACCGTCCAAAGAAGCGCTCTGTGACGTTTCATTAAAAAAATTGCATGCATGATTCTCGATATTCTGAATCAGTGAACCATATTTTCGCGACGTATCGTTTATCATTTTCTCGTATTCAATCCAGGGAACATGGTAGATTGCATCATGTGCGGCGTTCGAGGTTTTTTTATCATAAATGTTATAAACAATTGCTTCGCCGTTTTGTCTTTTTATAGCAAAAATTAAACTGTCTAAAGTTGTTCTAATAAATCGCCGTTCGCCTTCCTTTAGATTCATGGAATCTTTAAATTCGTTCAGGAATTCACCTATGTCATTTACAGGAACTTCGTGAGCTAGATAAGTACCCCATTTTTCAAAATGAAAAATGAGTGAAAAGTTTCCATTCTGCGGAATAAGCATTTCATACATAGGGGAAAATGCCTGCCAGACTTCAATGGTACTATCCCTTAATTTTTGTTTATCATTGCCTATGTTTGTTAATTGAAAATAGAGATCCAGTTCGCAGCTAAGAGCTTTTTTTTCTTCCTGTTCACCGGCAGCATCAAATTTTGTTTCCGCCAGCTTCAGAACTTCGCAGAATACTTTTTCAGCTTCGGTTCTCAGTCTTGCGTTGTCTTTTTCCAGTTTTGCCAAAGAAAATATCCCTCCGATGTTGATTACGGATAAAGTGTAGTCTTTTTTTTTCAGCAGAATTTCAGTTTTGTTCCGAGGATATAGCTGGTATTCCTTATATTCAAAAAAATCGCCATCGCTTTTTTCAGTCTGATTTTCTATATAATCATAAACGATTAAAAAATTTGTTTTCGAAAAACACGAATCGATTCTTTTCATCTCTGCATACCCTGAATTGATATTTAAAATTGAAAGCAGAAAAAGACAATTAATAAAAACGAGGGTATGAATTTTTTCGTTCATATTACCTGTCGTCTTCGCCTGAATCATCCGCTTCATATACGGTTCCCGTTTCAGCATTGTCTGTTGCCAGCGCGGCTCTCTCTTCGAACACATTATCATTCTCGCCCGCGAGCGCTTTATGCGATGGCGTCATTGTGCCGAACAGATGAATCATGCGGTCTTTGGCCGGAACCAGTCCGTTCTGCGAATTCAACCTGCTGATTGCCTCTTTCAGCACTTCGGTAAAAACCGGATTTATTTTTGAGGATAAAAGTTCCTGCAGCAGAGGCAGAGTTTCTTTGCTGTTAAGATCAGCGATGACACAGACTGCAAAGGCAAGCCCTTTTTTATTCTCGCTGTTGCTGATAAATTCAACCGCACCTGCAGCGTCTTTTTCGATCATCCATTTCGCGTATCTGACTTTCATCACAAAATCTTGACCGGGATATCGCCATTCATACGATTTCAGAAAACTGTCGAAGAGTGTTAAATCCCCTTTGTAATCAAGTTCAGCCAGCGCGAGTGCTATTGTTCCGGCAACTATATGAAGCTCATGATGACGACTCAATCCATCATCGATAAAATCGTCATCATATTCATCTGCAGTGATATATGAAAATTCATTGATCAGAAGATCTGAAAAAGCGGGGTTACCCCACAGAGCGATTGCCCTTGCCAGCGCGTCGAAAAGGTCATCGTTGATAAGGCGGTCTTTTTTTAACGCGATGGATTTGAGTGTCCGGAAACCGGTTGTTAAGAATTCTTCAACCTGAGCTTGATATTCTTTGCCGGTAAATTTAGCTGTGTCAATTATCCGGTTAGCGCGGCTGTTATATGATTCCCTTGTCAGTTCGGCTTTCGCGCCTGCCATTATTTCTTCGAAATTGTTCGGGTCTAGTTTTTTATCGAAGATGGCTATGGATTCCAGCCGTTTGCTTTCAAGTTTATCAATAAACTCCTTAAATTCAGTGTTTGCTTCATAATGTTTTGAAAGAGCCGTGCTTTTAAAAATGTTCTCGCGGGTTGCTCCAGCTTCAATTGTTTTTGAAACATGTTGCATCACCTTGTCAGGGAGATTCATTAAGCAGAAAGTTGCCGCTATATTCCAGCCGTAACCGGCATCTATGTAATCATTATCAAGAAGTTTTGCTTCGAAGTCATCAGCAAGTTCAGGATGTTTCTCAATACATTTCATTGCCATTGAGGCGAAATATTG
>JBFZEW010000239.1:0-3685 GCA_041306665.1 Spirochaetota bacterium
CTTATTTTCCCGGAATAAACCAGATCATCAAGAGTATCAAAAACGAATTCGGCTGTTTCTCTTTCAAGTCCCCAAGTGTGGATCTGATATAAATCAATGTAATCAGTATTCAGGCGTTTTAAACTTGCATTCACTGCTCTTTGAATATAACCCGGACTCAAGAAAGCCGGTTGTACATCCTTAGTTTCGGAATTAAATATGTTTCCGAATTTCGTCGCCAGTATAATATCATCACGCTTGTTTGTCTTTCTCAAAGCTTTGCCTAAAATTTCTTCACTATGACCAACACCGTAAACGTCTGCAGTGTCAAATAGATTTATACCAGCGTCAATAGCAGCATGAATCGCGCGTATCGATTCATTATCATCTATTTCTCCAAATGCGTCAGGCACTCCCTGGAAATAAAAAGTACCTCCAATAGCCCAGCAACCCAGACCGATACTGCTGATTTTTTTTCCCGCAATATTCACAATGCTTTCCTCACTAAAGGTTAAATGTTATTATCGTTCAGTATTCTGTTTTCACGAATTAATCTAAAATATTTAAACATTCGCTATTTCAGTACTATTATTAAAAAAACAGCATCTTATACAAAATACAAATAAAACTATCCACTGAAACATTACCTTTGCCATTTTTAACCGGAAAACATTTTGATTTAAAAAATTTTTTCATTGCATTTTTCATAAAATTATCCTTCTCATTAATTATTTGTGAATAATATATATAAATTATAAAATATTGTAAGAGCCAATTTTACAAAAATCAATGGAGCCACTTATGATATGGATTGACATTGACCGGAATTCCAAAATTTCAATTACAAATCAAGTATTCACGCAAATACAGGAAAAAATATTTTCCGGTGAACTGCCGGCAAAAACAAAACTTCCTTCAACGCGTGAGCTTTCTGAATCACTTAACATATCAAGAAATATAATAATTGCGGTCTATGAGCAGCTTACGGCAGAAGGATATATGTACACAGTTACAGGAAGCGGCACTTTCATTTCGCCTGATTTAAACTTTAAAAAAATGAAATCTGAAAAAGAAATTAAAAATGAAAAATCTGATGATATTTATAGGAATAAAATATATCTTTCAGGAGGACCTGATCTTTCAAAATTTCCTGCAAATAAATGGAAAGAATGTTACAATAGAGTGCTTAACTCAGCAGATGGCTATATATTCGACTATCCAAAAACAGGCGGTGAATATATTCTTAAGAATGAAATTTCAAAGTTTTTACTCAGGAATAGAGGCATTGAAGCTGATCCATTGAATATTATTATCACAAATGGATCGTTTGAAAATTTCAGAATCATTTCTGAAATTCTGAATTCAAACGGTAAAATAGCAATTGAAGATCCAATACTTCAATTTATACAAAATTTATTTAAGTCTAAAAACATTGAGCTCATTCCTTTAGAGGTGACTCATGATGGAATTAATGCTGATGATCTTGGCAATGAAAATATCGATTTTATATTTTCAACCCCATCTCATCAATATCCGCTTGCAGTTACACTTTCTGCCGCAAATCGTATCCGTCTGATTAAAAAAGCGCAGCAATTAAATACTTACATAATTGAAGATGATTATGATTCCGAATTCCGGACTATAGGAAATAATTTAAGCTCTTTATACAGTCTTTCACCCGCAAATGTGATATACAGCGGCACGTTCAGTAAAACACTTTCACCCGGTCTGCGAATGGCATTCATGATTATACCAGATTCACTTATTGATAGAATCAATAAGCATATTCGTGCCGTACCGGTTTATTCAAATAAAATAGATCAGCTTTCATTGGCTGAATTTATACGCGCAGGATATCTCGAAAAACATATCAGCGTAATGAAAAAAGTTTACAGCTCAAGGTATAAATTTTTAATTCGCGAATTAAACGCAATTTTCGGAAATGATGCTGAAATTCAAACAAACGGATCTGGTCTGCATCTGGTGGTAAAATTTAAAAATATAATTTTCAATGAAACATTGCATAAAAAATTATTGGAAGCTGACATTGTAATCAATACCATCAATAATCATTCAATAAAAAGAAAAGAAAGAACTGATAACAGAATAATAGTCTCATTTTCAGATAACAATGAAAAAATTATTAAAGACACTCTTTTGAAACTGAAACAAATAACTTCTGCCAATTTATAAAATTCATAAAATTACAAACAGCAAAATATGATTGCATCTTATAATGTTTTTTTGACGTTTATTTTTCTCTCTGTTCATGTAAACCTGTCTTAAACCTGTTTTAAACCTGTCTTAAACCTGTTTTATTATAAATGTAAAAAAAAGCATTTTCAGTCTTTTTTTTTACATTTTTTTAAAATTTTTCGTTATACAATTAGAGGTATAATTTTATGTCAAAACAATATATTAAATTCAGATCTGCAAATGTAGACGGTGAGTTTTATGATGAGCTTAGGGAAATCGGAGAAATATTGAATTTGAATCCAGATGATATTTATAAAGATCTTATTGAGCTCACAAAACAAAATATGCACTGCAAACATGTAACTGGACTTCTAACTGAATATCAGAATCATAGTCCAGAAAGATGGGAAACATTGTATTATTGTCTTAATGAAGATGAAATTGAAGTCTATGGCAAACTTAGGCAAAAATATAAAATTTCCATTTCAAAATTTGCTTTTATTGGTTTTATTCTTTTTTGGGATTTGTTATTATACATATATAAAGAACGTCTAAAAAAAAATAATTTTAATGTATTGTTTTGTAGTTATAGAAAAATTAAAGAAAAATTCAGAAAATTAGTACCAATATATTTAAAAAGGCTTGGAATACCCCAAAAAGAATAACCTTCACTACAATTAATCCACATAAATATCGCAATTCCTATTTAAGAAAATTCTTAATAAAAAATCATGCTTGTAGCACTGAAAAAAGAAATATTCTGAGAAAATTATGATTTGGGCGCACTGGACACATAAATAAAAAATATTCAGAAACATATTTTACAAAATCGGAAAACGACAAGATAAATGATGGATCCTTTAATGATGATATAATTTTTATTTCGAAACTTAGTAATATTTCACTAACTTATATTATGAACTTAATACAGGATTATTAAGTATGCGAACAGACGCATCCAATATTTTAAGCCCAAAAATAAATGTTTTTCTTTAAAAGTGAAAAAGAAATTGAAAATATCGCTGCTGAAATAGACAATAGAACCCTCGATCACTATAAATTAAATTTGAAATAATTTATATATTTCTGTTTTATTGAAACATTAAGTGGATGTTCTTTTTGTTCATTTATATAATATCTTACTTTACAAAAACAAATATATCATGAATTATTACTGCTAAGGATTAAATATGAATAACATCGGAAAACTTTACATCGTAGCAACACCGATCGGCAACCTTGAAGATATGACCTACCGCTCTGTGAAAATTTTAGCCGAAGAAGTCAACACGATCTACTGCGAGGATACACGTGTCAGTAGGAAATTACTGTCTCATTACGGAATCTCAAAAGATACATATTCATTTCATTCTCATTCATCAGATAAATCTGTCGAACACATAATAAATGAACTCAAATCAGGGAAAAACATCGCATATCTGTCTGACTGCGGACCACCAGGTATTTCCGATCCGGGAAGCAAAATAGCGGATGCAGCGCACAAAGCTGG
>JBFZEW010000240.1:0-3304 GCA_041306665.1 Spirochaetota bacterium
GCTACTACAAAAGTTGTAATTAAAAGCATTAAAATATAAAGAAAGAAAAAACCGGAAATTGCATATGCAATATCTTTTTTAATAGCATGACCGTTGACTTTTAGCGTAAAAACACCTGAAGGATGAAGAAGATATTTCATTTCATTAAGTCCTTTTTTAAATAAAGTAATTATACGTATTACTTTAATTCCTCCTCCTGTTGAACCGGAGCAGCCTCCGATAAACATCATTAGAAAAAGAATAACCTGTGATAATTGAGGCCAAAGTTCATAATCGGCTGTCGCGAATCCCGTAGTCGTTATAATCGATGCTACCTGAAAGGTTGAATATTGCAGTGCTTTGGGGAAGCTGTACGTTCCTTTCATAAAAAGATTTATTGAAATAAAAAATGAGGAAATCAGAAAAATTGAAAAATATGTAATCATCTCGGTATCTTTAAATACTGATTTGAATTTGCCCAAGAATATTTTATAATACAGTATAAAGTTAGCTCCCGCGAGAACCATGAATATCGTTATTACACCCTGAAGATAAGCTGAATCATAAAATGCTACGCTGGAATTTTTTATGCCGAATCCACCGGTTGCCACCGTTCCGAATGTATGCGTAAGCGAATCAAAAAGATTCATTCCTCCGAATAATAACAGAATTGTCTGAATAATGGTCATTATAATGTAAATGTACCACAGATTTTTTGCTGTGACCGTAATTCTTGAAGAAATTTTGTCCATTGATGGGCCTGGAGATTCAGCTTTTATCAATTGAATTCCGCCTATTCCAAGCATTGGCAGAATCGCGACTGTTAAAACGACAATTCCCATTCCCCCAAGCCAGTGAGTGAGTGATCTCCAGAAAATAATTGAGCGGGGCAGTGTTTCAACATCTGTAAGAATTGACGCACCTGTTGTTGTAAATCCCGACATTGCTTCAAAATATGCTTCGGCCAATGATGGTATTGATCCGGAAATTACATAGGGCAGCGCAGCAAAAAGCGAAGCAAATATCCAGGCAAATGTAACAAATAAAAAACCATCTCTCGCGGTCAAATCGTCAATTTTATTTTTTCTCTCAAAAAATAAAATTACCATGCTTGAAACAGCGATAATTGAAATCGATATTATAAACCCTTTTATTGATGATTCTTCATGAAGATATAATGCCATAAATAGCGGTATCAGCATGAATCCGGCAATGATCAGCAGAAGCAATGAAAGAACTTTTATTACGTTTCTAATACTCATAATCAGCTGTTGAAAATCTTTTCGATTTTATTAATTGATTCTTTTGAAGTAATTGTGAGAATTACATCATCGGGATGAAGAATAAAATTTCCATCCGGAATTATATTTTGACCTTTGCGGGAAATTCCTATTATCAATGAATTAGGCGGCATATGTATGGATTTGATCGGTTTATTCACCAGTTCCTCCTGATTAGCAACAAAGAACTCTGAAATTTCAGCCTTACCGTCAAATATACTGAAAACAGTTTTAACATTTCCTTTACGAATGTATTTTAAAATTGAATTTACTGAACTTATTTTCGGACTGATCGCGGAATCAATACCAAGCTGATTCGATAAATGAAGATAATTGTTGTTTATTACAAGTGATATAGCACGGTGAGTACCTAATTTTTTCGCATAAATTGCTGTCAAGATGTTAAGTTCCTCTTTATCAGTAATCATAACTATTAAATCATAGCTGCTGATATTTTCAATTTCAAATAGTTTCTCGTCGCGAATGTCCGAATTCAGAACAAGAACTTCCGGATACTTTTCCGATATTTTTTTACAGATGCTGTAATCAGATTCTATCAGCGCAAGCTGTCTCTTGCCGGTTTGAACAAGCCGTTCAAGAACGGCAGTGCCGATTTTTCCACCGCCAACAATGACAATTTTTCTAAGGTTTTCTTTTTTGTTGCCTATTTTAATAAAAATCTTTTCAAAAGTATCACTCTGCGCGACAAAATAAACGGTATCTTCGGGATGAATTATGGTATCTCCAGTCGGTATAATAAGTTCATTTTTACGGCGGATTGCCGCGATTAAAAATTCCTCATCAATGCTGATTTTAAGCTGCTTCATGGTTTTTCCGGCAAGTGTCGGATAGTTAATCATATTGATGTTGCGTATTTGAACGTCAATATTCTGGAAAGAAACAAGATCGCTTAAAGCACCCGATTCAATTGTTTTCACAATCTGCAGCGCGGCTTCATTTTCAGGATTTACAATATAATCAATATGCAGAAAATTTTCAGAAATAATTTTTAAATCTATGTACTGAAGATTGCGTATCCTGGCAATTTTATTCGGAACATTAAATTCGCTTGAAACGATACCGCAAGAAATCATGTTAACTTCATCCGATTCGGTAACAGCAATGAAAAAATCTGCATCATTTATGCCTGCTTCAATTAAATCATCAATGCATGTTCCTGAACCGTTTACAACGAAGCAGTCAAGATTATTATTGATATATTTGGCTTTAGATGGATTTTGTTCTATTACAACAACATCTTTGTTTTCAATAATAAGATGATTGGCTATCTGATATCCGACAGCCCCGGCGCCGACAATAATTATTTTCATATTGTATTAAATTATAAAAATACCCTGAATTGTCAAGCTGTTTTGCTTGACAATTATACTAAACGTTTGTTATGCTTCATGATTATGAAAATAATTATGCATATTGACATGGATGCTTTTTTTACCTCTGTTGAAGAAGCGGATAATCCTGCTTTAAAAGGGAAACCTGTCATTGTAGGTTCAGACCCTGAAGAAGGAAAAGGACGAGGAGTTGTTAGCGCATCATCATACGAGGCAAGAAAATATGGAATAAAATCTGCAATGCCTATTTCAACAGCATACCGTTTATGTCCGAATGGAATATTTATTCAACCGAGAATGAGAAGATATCAGGAAGTCTCTAAACGTATTATTTCCGTTTTTAAAAAATATACTCCCCTGGTTGAACAAATAAGTGTTGATGAAGCATTTCTTGATTGCACAGGCAGTACTGCAATGTTTGGAAAAGCTGAAGATATCGCGGTAAAAATTAAAAATGATATTTATATTGAAACCGGTTTGACCGCGTCAATCGGAATTTCATCTAATAAATCAGTCGCAAAAATCGCAAGTGATCTTAAAAAACCCAATGGACTTGTAATCTGTCCTCCTGGCGAGGAAAAAAATTTCATTTCGATGCTGCCTATCAGCGTAATATGGGGAGTTGGGAAAAACAGTCAGAAAGTTTTTCAAAACTTGGGAATTACTTTAGTAAAAGACATCGCTTCGATGGTA
>JBFZEW010000241.1:0-5627 GCA_041306665.1 Spirochaetota bacterium
AGAAGATATGCCAATTTCGCTAAAAGCGGTCTCGAAAAGCCTATTGCACTGCTAAATGATGCAATTCCGTACATAAAAGCTGTTTAAGTTTGTGCAACATTTGTGCAACGGAGAAAAATAATGAAGCCGATTTCGATGAAACATTATTGCCAGCTGTTTTAAAACGACGTAACCCCTGGAAAAACCAGGGGTTACAATTGCTCGAAGCGAGACTTGAACTCGCATGGGCAAGACGCCCACAAGGCCCTCAACCTTGCGTGTCTACCAGTTCCACCATCCGAGCGGTTGGAATATATGTTACAGATAAAATTTAATTTGATTTCTGTCAAGTATCTTACGGTTTTATTTCGTTATATTGCGTTAAGTTGCATATCATACACTGTAATTTAGCAGATTTAGAGGATTAATTTCTTTTTATAAAACTTCAATTTGTTAATTATAAAATAAATATTGATATAGGCTGCTATCCGTTTCAATACACATAATAAAGTACACAACAAGAGCAGTCAATTTTACGAAGAAAATTGATAAGTAAAGTTGAGCTGAAACAATTTGAGTAGGATAAATGAATCGCTGCAAAGGACAGATTACACTCAACAGTAATAAGAATCAAATGTTGCTAGATTCACATAATCATTAATATATTCTTCTCAAACTTATTTTATATAACATCACATATAACACCTGCTGAACAAATGCTGAATAATAAAGTATTTACGAATTTTAAAAAAATGTAAAATTGTGTTTTGGATGCAGCGTAATTCAAAAAAAACCATTTTTAATCGTGAGACATAATTCGTCTGTATTTTTTTAAAATAAATGATTGACAAGCATGAAATTTTAAATACTTTATTCTATAAAGATATGAGAACCTAATGTTTAGAAAAGGCGATAAAGAATACCAATTCCAAAAAAGAAACTTTGAACTGATTGCTTATCTGGACAGCAAGGGAATTCTTGACGATACGATCCTGAATTTTTTCATTGAAAGCGAAACTGACTTTTACAAAATTACGAAAGAAAACAATGATCTGAAAAACCGCCTTTGCAGAGATGAAAAAACAGGGCTTCTGACTTATAAAATTACGCATTTCGAAAATACACTGCTTAACTACTACGACAAAAACACTAATAACGAATCCGTCAGCGTGTCGCTGATCAGATTCGATCTTGACAATTTCTCATCGCTCAATTCCGGTTACGGACATAAATTCGGAGATGATGTTTTAAACCGTTTCGCGGATATTCTTGTCAGCAGTTCACGTCCGGATGATCTGCTCATCAGATATGGCGGTGAAGAGTTTGACGTTTTTCTAATTGATCATGATGAAACAGGCGCAATAAATTTCGCGAAACGCGTAATCAACATTACTTCAAATACTCTTTTTCAGCACAACCGAAAACCTGTGAAAGTGACTGTTAGCGCGGGCATTTCCTCTGAAACAATAATGCTGAAGAATTATGTTGAAAAAACAGGCATGATTAATTCACTAAATGAATTGCTTCAAGTTCAGGCTGATCACGCACTGTACGAATCAAAATATAACGGGAAAGATCAATATTCCATTTTCTTAATCGATAAAAAAGAATATTACGAAGAAATCCGCAAAAATTACAAACGCAGCATGATCGCGGTTAACGAATAATTATCTGCTAAATACAGCCCCGGCAGAAACAAGTTCAACCGAATACTCTACTCCCTGATATCTTTTATATTTGGCTAATAAATGCTGCTTCTCTTTTTCAGCTTTTGCTATCTGATTTTTCGTGCGCGTGATTACACTTTTCATGTCTTTTCCCTGATTATGCATTTCAAATTCCTGGCGGGAAAGTTTATCCTGAAGTTCCTCTAATTGCTTGGAAAATGAATATTCTATTTTTTCAATTTCAGGATCAATTGAAAGTCCAAGATTATCTTCAATATCGGCAATTTTTTCATCTATTCTTTTATAAAGTCTTTCCTTCGATTGAATTAAAAAAGAATCGATATTTTTAAACATCTCAAATGCGTCTTTTTCATGCAGCGCTGTAACTTCAAACAGAATGGTCTGATGCATGATCTCATCTTCAATACTTTCCGCTTCGATGGGATCGCCAGATTTCGCACCCGAAACGAACACAGTAAAAAATTCTTTGGTTTCCTCGACACTTTTAAACGAAACAACATAATTAAATATTATTCCTTTAACAGGCGAGTCATGATCAATAATTTTAATTCCGCAATTCGAAAACTCAAGCCGGGTTCTGCACCCTTCTATCACTTTATCAACAATCTCATGGCCGAAAGCCAAAAATTCGAATTTGGAATTCGATAACGCAGTTTCGCTGTCGAATGTTCCTTTTTTCGATTCATATCCGCTCAGCATAAGTTCATATTCATTTTCAGCATGCTTTTTAAAAATTTTATCATTTTCAGGAAGGATGGAATTGAAACGAGTTAGAAAATTTTCGAGCTGTCTGTTGGAATATTTTCTTTCCTTTTGAGTAATTTTATAATATTCATCATAATTAAAATCCATGCGCCTCGAAACTGTAAGTTCGGAAAGTTTCTCAAAACTTTTTTTAGCCCTGTTGACTGAATGTTCAAACTCGGCATCAACATCTTTCTTATTAATTTTACCTGCAGTCATGTTCATGAAAAGCGACGGCAGATTCAATTCATCCTCAATTTGACCCAGCATGACGTCAGGAGTCCCGATTGATTCTTCGAATAAATTCAATTTACGTATTAATACATCGAGTATTCTTTCAGCGACAGTGTCTTTCGTCGAAAAGTTATAAATATATACGTCAAACTTTTGACCGAACCTGTGAATTCGTCCTATTCTCTGTTCAATTTTAAGCGGAGACCATGGCAGGTCATAGTTAAAAAGAATGTTGCAGAACTGCATGTTGCGGCCTTCGCCGCCCGCTTCAGTACAGATCAATACTTCCGTATCTTTTTTGAATCTGTCAATCGCTTCTTCTTTTTGATCTTTATTCATTGAACCATTGAAAACTTCGACGGAAAAATCAGACAGTATTCCGGCAAGATAATCCTGCGTCGTACGAAATTGCGTGAAAATGAGAAATTTTTTATTTCCGTTTTTTCGCAGAATTAACATCATGTTTTTAAGTTTTTCAGCTTTCTTATTTCTCTTAATTGCGCTTGCGAGATCAATAAGCCTGGAAAGAATTTTTATTTCTTCCCGCAGCTCAAAAATTGTTTTCATTATCACTTCATCGGGAATATCATTTTCATCATTATTGTCAATATAGTCAGGATCAAAGTCCCGTAAAATGTCCCCCGCTTGTTCTTCGATCAATGCTCCTTCCTGCGTTTTCAAAAGAAGATTTTCCAGATGCGTTCTTCTGTTTTTCAACGCGGAATACAGCGCGAAACTGCTTGAATCGAGAAGTTTCTGAAAAACCGTCATTACGAAGCCGACTGCGCGATTTTCACTTGCCATCGCGCGGTTAAATTCCTCAATAACATACTTAGTGGTCGCGTCATAAAGCTCACGCTCTTCCGGAAATAAATCGAATCGTATGGTTCTCGCGTGACGCTCGGTAAATCCGCCAATGACTTTTTTTGTTCTGCGCAGCAGCACAGTGGAAAGTTTTTCTTTTAATTGAGAAAGATCCGTTCCAGGCGTGCAGTACTGATTGTAAAAAGTCTGAAATGGACCGAAAAGATTTTTATCAACAAGACGGACGAGATAATACAGTTCTTCAAGTTTCCCTCTGAACGGAGTCGCGGTAAGCAATAAAAGCGATTTTGTTCTGTCGGACAGTATTTCCGCGACATTATAAGTCATTGTCGATGTCACATCATCCCTGCGCAGACGATGAGCCTCATCAATAATAACGGCATCCCATTTTGTATTTTTCAGTTCTTCCGAGAATGTTTTATTTTTAATAAAATCAATCGAACAGATTATCTTGCCGAAATTATCCCAAGGATTTTTCAAAGCGTTCTTTTTCCGTTCACGATCTAGAATTTTTCTGTCAAGAAGCTCAAAATGTTCGCCGAATTTTTCTTCCATTTCAAGCTGCCACTGAACCAACAGCGAAGCGGGACATGCTACAAGGATGCGCTTATAATTATAGCGGTAAATCATTTCTTTAATTACAAGACCCGCTTCAATGGTCTTGCCAAGCCCGACTTCATCGGCAAGAATAAAACGCTGGTTCAAAGAACTTACCACAATGTGTGTGCTCTCTACCTGATGCGCCAGAATCTTTGTCCGCGAATTCGACAATGATAATATTTTATTATAAGCATAGGCAAGCTGCAGAACATGCGCTTCAATTTTCAAAGAAAACTGAATGTCATTGCCGGGCGTGTAATTCCTGATACTGTTTAGAATTATTTTTTCATTTTTAATGACCGCAGACGGTTTTTCCGCTGAATCATCACTAATAATATCAAAAAGGCTGTTAACCTGATCGTCTACTAAAATATCCAATTTTTTCCCTTAATATGAGACTTACTTGAACCGTCAGCGCAGATTTTGCTTCCGGATATGACATAAGACTGCAGTTTTAACATTTGTCAAGAGTATAATTTTTAAAAAATTTTGGTATCTCTACATATTTGCATCTTCATTAACATCCATATCAAGCTCTGTAATTGAACGAATGTTATCAAGATTTTCATATATTTTCACAAGCATATATTTATTTTTACCATTAAATTTATATTTACATAAAATCAGGAAATTAGTTCCTGCTACTACCTGAGTTTGTGCTCTTTCAGTTTTAATTATTTTTAACCCGGAATAATCAGTCTGCAGCTCTTTTTCAACAAAAGCTACTACATCCATTACAGCCTTCGAATTAACATCAGCACTCTCAAAAGCACCAGCGATATGTTCCTGCGGCTGCCTGGATGTTTCACAACAGAATAAAACTGACATTATCAGGAATACGATAAATATTTTTTTCATGACACCTCATTGTTAATTATCAGGATTCGATTTATCCCAGGCACTGCCTTCTTTATAACCAACTATTGTATTAGCATGATTTGTATTCATCAATGCGGCTGTCGTATCATCCATAACATCATTTGCGTTCAGCAAATCATATATTTCACCCGCGTTAATACTTATCGAAACCATGTACCCGTTCGCTAAAAGCTGTTTCAGAACTTTAATGTCGTTCTCATCTTCAATCTGGAAATAACCGGAATTCAGATAGTTCCAGTAATTATTGGAGTCATAGCTGCCTCTATATTTCACTGCTTCTTTCCAGGCTGAACTTAATGGCCATGAAGTATGATCATAGGTTAAATAAGGCATTGTATCTAAAGTCGCACATCCAAGCCGAGTCACAACCGCACCAGCCATTTGATAGGAACTTCCATTGTCAACTCCGCTATTGATCTGATGATAAATAAAATCAGGGCTGAAAATTAATTCCTCATTTGATGTTGGAATCCACGATGAATTCATAGTTGTACCGCTTAAATCCCAGTTATGCTCTTTAGCCTCATAATAAGTATGGATATAATATCCCACTGACCATGCGACACAACTGCCTTCACTGCCCTGAGAACCGACAGGCGGAAAATAATTTGAAGCTGAAAGATCAATTTCATTGGGCAGAAGAGAATTTTCAACAGAACCGGCGGCGTTTTCCAATAC
>JBFZEW010000242.1:0-5394 GCA_041306665.1 Spirochaetota bacterium
ACGACGCTCTTCCGATCTATCAACTTTAAACCCTGAACCGCCAATCATCGCAGATATGTATCCGGTTCTGTGGTCAATCGATACAAGCGCTCCTTCAACAGACAGAGCGGAGGAAACATCCAGCGCCACTGAAGACCTGAAATCTTCTATTGTATTCTGCACGTTCGCGCTGTCGGCGAAAAGCGCGAGCGCGTCAAGAGAGTCGGATACGTTTTCAATAATCTGATTGCGGACTTTTGCTTCGATATCCTGTTTAACTACAATTCCAGGCAGTGAAAAAATCGAACGGAAAAGCGAATAAGTATTGAACATGCTTTTATCCAAAGCAGTATTATAATATTTATTATCTTCCGATGATACTTTATCCTGTTCACGAAGACCTTCAGTAAGTACTTCCTGCGCGAATTCCTGGTGTTTAATGTTAAGAGTCGTATATACGTTTAATCCTTCATTGTAGACAACATCACTGCCGAATTGCGTCACAAGAATTTGCCGGATGTAATTTGTAAAATACGGCGCTCTGTCTTCAATTTTCGTAAATGCTGTTCTCGTCGGTGATTCAGTCATGATTGAATCAATATACGCGGGCCAGAATTCTCTGTAAATTTTATCAGCCTGTGTCCGGGTCAGATATTTTTCTTTCACCATTCGGTTCAGGATGTCGACGTTTTTTTCATACGCGTCATGAGTATTCATGAATGGAGAATACCGCCCAGGCGCGGACGGAAGAGCCGCAAGAACAGACGCTTCACCGGCAGATATGTATTTTACCGGTTTGTTGAAAAACAGCTCTGACGCGGAGGCAACACCGTAGCATCCATGCCCAAGATAGATCTGATTGAAATACATTTCAAGAATTTCTTCTTTAGAGTATTTCTGCTCAATCTGCATTGAAATGATTGCTTCTTTTATCTTTCGAGTATAGGACTTTTCACTTTCAGTAAAAAGCCGTTTCGCAAGCTGCTGCGTAATTGTCGAACCGCCCTGAACAGAATCACCCGCAGTGATATTTTTCAGCATCGCGCGGATAATTGCCAGCGGATTTATTCCGAAGTGACCGTAAAATTCCTGGTCTTCAGTCGCAATAAAAGCGTTGATAAGAGTCTGCGGAATTTCACCATAGGAAACAAGGTCCCTTTTCTCTTTAAAAAGTTCCGCTATTAAGATTCCGTTGACGTCAAATACTTTTGTCGGCAATGAAGGCTGAAACTGTTTCAGATCATTAATTTCTGAAAAGTTATTTATTTCTGAAAACAGATATCCGAAAATCAGTCCACCGATTAGAGATGTTGCGAAAAACGCTGAAATGACAAATTTGCCAAAAGAAGTGGTTTTATCCGGGAACATATTATACTTATTCTCCATTAAACTTTTTAAGGAAAAATCCGACCAGATAAATCACGGCAATTACGGATATTCCTATTACAAGCGCATAAATCATTACTGCCACAAAAATACCCAGAATTTTTATCAATAGCGGGAGCACATATCTTATAAGAAAAAAAATTATCGTTACAAGACCAACAAGAAATATTATTTTTTTAACATTATCATCCATTTTGTTCCTCATTTACAAAATATACTTACCGACGGTTTCATTAACCGCCAATAACAAAGAGATTAAAACACAAATTTAAATTCTCCTTATTAGCCATTATAAGGAAAGTACTCATTTTTTGCAATTCTAATTGTAACAGAATTTTCAAATATTGCAATTATTTTTATATTTTATAGCAGAATATTTCACCACTGCTGTTTTCATGCCATGCAGATTGAATTTTTATAACTGAAAAGAATCTTTTTTAGACTATTTACTGATAATTCATCCGTCTCGAATGAATTGTACACTGCTCCGATATCCGCGAGATAATGTGAATCTGAATTTGTAATCAGCGGGTAATTTTCAAGATTAAGAAGCGCTTTCTGACGGATTCCATCCTTCTGACGAAGAACATAATGCTTTGAAAGTTCCAGCGCGTCAAAATCTTCTTCAGGTATGAACCCAAGCTGGCTTGAAAGACTGTAAACAGGTCTGTCAACATGAGCCGGAATGACAAGACCGCCGTGCGAATGAACAAGCTCGACAACGCGGCTTACGGAAAAACTCGTCGGCGATCCAAGATAAATTTCCGCCTCGCCGATGATATTATTTTCAGCATCAACAGCGACCTGATCGCCGAATTTATCAGGATCATTAATTATTTCCGGAAGACTTTTATATACCAGCGAGGACATGGCGATTACAGCTTCAAGATTATCAAACAATGAAAGAATATGAACCTCTTCCTCGGAAGTAATTTCCATTCCGTAAAAGCAGCTGATATCGGGATCATTCGCGCAAAGTTCATGCAGAGCCGGACAGTTCATCGCGCTGTTATGATCTGAAATGGCGATTAAATTAAGACCTTTTGCCTTTGCCGTGGATACAATATCAACAGGAGACATTTCAAGACTTCCGCAGGGAGACAAACAAGAATGGATGTGAAAATCAGCTTTGAATAACATTTAACCCTTAATTTCGCAATAAACCTTGTATGACGCGATAAACTGATTGTCTTTCGTTTTCAAAATGGGAATTCCAAGTTTCAACGCGGTTTCAACTGCATCCGCTTCGACTGATCTGTTGTTGCAGATTAAAACTGCCGTAAAATCAAGCTGCGAGGCGACCGCTAGCGTGTTTTTATGAGCTTGTATTGTAATTAAAATTGCGCCTTCCGGAGCGTTGCCCATTACATCGCTGAGCAGGTCGGAAGTGTAACCGTCGGCAATTTCATTGTCATTGTATTTTTCTGTTACAATTTCATATCCGAGTTTTCCGGCGAGTTCACTGACTTTCATTTTTTTTCTCCAGATATATTACAGATTTAACCGATGTCCCTTTCCCGATTTCAGAGGTAATTTCAAATTCGTCAGAAACACGTTTAGTGTTAGGAATACCCATTCCTGCGCCGAAACCCAATGAACGTATCCATTCGTTTGCCGTTGAATAACCTTCCTCAGTCACTTTTTCAACATCGTCAATTCCAGGGCCTGTATCGTTTGCAATTATTTCAATTTTTTCATCGTCAAGAAGAAAAACAATGCGGCCTCCGTCCGAATGAATGGCAATATTCAGTTCAAGCTCATAGGAAGCGACGGAAGCTCTTCGTATGACAGCCGCGTGTACATTTTTTTCTTTGAGTACTTTTTTAAGTTCGAATGAAGCTTTGCCTGCGTTTTCAAAGTCAAATTTTTTAATGAAAAAATCACGCATAATCTGATTAGGCAGTTCAACTCTTTCGCTGACGATTTTATCTTCAAGCTCTTTTATTTCAAGATTAAGCTGCTGCAGCATTACTGAAAGAACGTCGCGCGACGACAGCATTCCGACGAATTTGCGGTTTTTGTCTATCACAGGAAAACGGCGGTATGAATATTTATCAAAATAGGATACTGCGAACGACAAAGGCATGTCATCTTCAAGAACAACAAGAGACTTTGTCATGTGATCATGCACCGGTTCTTCAATGTGACCTTTATCAAGCGCGTGAATAATGTCATTGACGCTTACCATTCCGATTAGCCTGTCATGATCAATTATCGGAACGCCGGAAATAGCGTTTTTTTTCATTAATTTCTGAATATCGCGCATTGACGCGTCCCTGCCGGCAGTAATGACTTTGGTAACCATCGCGTCTTTGATTTTCAGACGCAGAATAACTTCCATTATTATATTCGGACTTTTTTCAGTGCTTATTGGAAATCTATGCGGCATTATTTTTCCTTGTAAAACATTTCACTTAAAAGGTGACATGTTTCAAATACTGGATTTTCCGTCGATAAAAGTGTAATATTCAGCTCTTGCGCGAGCGAAAGCGTATCAGTGGAAACCTGTTTACCACAGCAGAGTAAAATCGCGTTCGCGCCGACCATGTCGGCTGTTCTGACAACCTGCGTTGTTGAAAGACTGCTTATCAGAAGTATTTCAGTTTCCTCGGTTGTCAGTACATCGCTCATTAAACCTGAAGAAACCGCCCAACGGACGTAATCATGTTCACCCTGATGCAGTATCATTGCGTCTACCTTTACGACAATGTCATTAATAAAAATCTTTTCTCTCATACAGCTCCTCAAAGGATAACCTCAACGATTATTATGAACATCTTATACAGGAATTATCTAAATTTGTCAATAAAACTAAATAAAATAAAACAGGCCATTTGGACTGTTTATGCAATTATTTCCCGATTTAATCCGGCGACTTTTAAGAATATGCGATTGATTATTTTATTGGCACTTGTGCCGGAACTTAAACATCAAAATTAAGTTTTTAGAAGTCACATGTGAAATAGAATACTGATTTTTGAAACTGCCATAATTTATTTATTGTTTAAATTAAAATCTTACTATATTTTTTAATTATTAAAAATTACAGTAACTTTATCCGAACTTATACACTAATAATCTGTAATTCTGAATGTTAAAATAAAACGGGAAGGTAATAATGGCTAAAAAACTTAGAAAAAGCAATAATCACAGAATGTTTTTCGGAGTATGCGGCGGAATGGCTGAATATTTCGATCTTGACCCGACAATTGTTCGAATCATTTGGATAGTTGCATCCCTTGCATTCGGATCAGGAATTCTTGCTTACATAATATGCGCCATATTGATGCCGTCAGAGTAAAATAAACTTCATTTTTCTTGTATTTTTTTTGCCTAATGTTATAATTATTCCAATACGCATTTTGAATAATTTCAATACGGGAATATAATGGAAAATATTTTTTTCAGACTGAAATCAATAATTAATGAATTCGCGATACCGCCGGTTACAGAAATCAGAAAAATTTTCGAATCGGCAAACGAAGACGATTTCATAGCATATACCGAGCATCTGATTAATGAAAACAAAAAAGATGATTTTGAAATATTTCTATACTACCTGATTCTTTTCCGCGACATTGATACAATTCAGAAAGCACTGAACAGCAAATCGGTTCCCATTGACCTTATTCAGCATCTTATAATGTTCTCATACGGATATACCACAATGAAGAACGGGTCTCCTGATAAAATTCTTGATGATATATTTTATTTTTTAAACCAGGAAAAACTTCTTCAGCTTATTCTTGAATCGAATTTAATTTCACGCGACATGTTTCTCATTACGTTTATATTAACAAGACTCGAAATCAAAAATATTGAATTATTTTTTCAAAAATCGGAAAATACCGAAAAAATCATTAAAGCATTCATATCTTTCCCTGAAAATCAAATAAAGGAAATTATTTACAGGAATGCATCATTATTTGATAAATTTCTTTCATTAATTCCTCTTTATTCAGGAGAAAACGAAGTAGAAAATTTTTATTTAAGGTACTCCGCATTAATTCAGAAAATGCACGCAATAAA
>JBFZEW010000243.1:0-11193 GCA_041306665.1 Spirochaetota bacterium
ATTATTGATTTCACGAGCACTGAAGAATTGAATGACTCAACACCGGAAATAATTAAAACAAACCGTATTAAGGCAATCGAAGAAGGTTCGGACGAAGAGAGCGTCTTAATTGCTGCAAAAACAATATCTTCGGTTGAAATAAAAAAAACTGCATCAGATGAAGTTGAAAAAAATTCAGGTAAAAATTTATATCAGATTGAAAAAGACAGGCAGGTAAAAGCGCTTGAAGATAAAAAGAAAGAAAAAGTTTTCGGTGACATTGTAATCAATAAAGATTACATTTTACCCATGCATTTTTTGAATGTAACAAAAGAAAGCAATGAAGAAAGCTGGCAGTCGGAAATTAGAAAGAGCAGCCAGCTTCTCGTTAAAACTCTTGCCGATTTCGGAATTGAAAGTAAAGTCGTCAAGGTAAATCGAGGTCCTGTCATTACGTTATACGAAATGCAGATCGCTCCGGGAATAAAAGTAACGCGCATTGTAAGCCTGTCAGATGACATTGCAATGGCGCTTGCTGCTTCGAGAGTCAGGGTTGTGGCTCCAATTCCGGGAAAGTCCGCAATTGGAGTTGAAGTGCCTAATATTCATCGTGAAGGAGTTACTTTAGGTGACATTTTAAAATCGCCGGAATATATCGCCTGCAGCATGACTCTAAAAGTCGCTCTTGGAAAAGATATTCTCGGAAAACCTGTAATGCTGGATTTAAAAAAACAACCGCATTTGCTTATTGCGGGTGCAACAGGAGCTGGAAAATCGGTTCTGGTAAATACAATAATTTCCAGTCTTGTTTATTGTTATGATCCCGCTCTGATACGTTTCATAATGATTGACCCGAAAATGGTAGAGCTTCAGCTTTATAATGGAATGCCTCATCAGCTTTGTGAAGTTATAACAGAACCGGACTTGTCGCCGCGGGCATTGAAATGGGCAATACTTGAAATGGATCGCAGGTACAGACTTCTCTCAGAGCATGGAACACGAGATATCGAACGTTTTAATCAGAAAATGGACACGCATAAACGAAAAGATGAAGTTGAAAAACTTCCATATATAGTCATAATAATAGATGAGTTAGCTGATTTAATGATGGTTGCACCGAAGGAAATTGAAAATTATATAACACGAATAGCTCAGAAAGCCCGTGCCGTAGGTATACATCTTATAATTGCAACACAGCGTCCTTCCGTCGATGTAATCACAGGTGTGATAAAAGCAAATTTTCCCGCGCGAATCGCGTTTCAAGTCGCGCAGAAAAATGATTCGCGCACAATCATAGATCAGAATGGCGCTGAAAAACTTCTTGGAAAAGGAGATATGCTGTATCAGTCGCCGATGAGTTCGTTTCCCGTAAGGATTCAGGGGGCCTATATTTCCGAAGAAGAAATATTTAAAATAGTGCAGCATGCTAAATCTTTTGGCAGGCCGAAATATATTGATATTGAAGAAACAATTAACGAGTACGATGAACTCGCGGCAGCAAGTGGCGAGGATGAAGATGATTTGTTTGTTGAGGCTTTGCAGATTGTCGAGGAAACACGAAAAGCATCAGCTTCATATTTGCAGAGACGCTTGAGCATTGGATATAACCGTGCTGCAAGAATTATTGAACGTATGGAAGAACTAGGTTATATTGGCGGAGCACAGGGCAGTAAGCCTCGAGAAATTTTAATTTAATTTTAATTATAAAATTGAGAACAAATAAAAAACCCTGTGACGAATCACAGGGTTTTTTATCTACGGATTTTTCGGAGGAGAATTACCGTAAACAGACGCTCATTAAATGTTAAAGGAGTACGTCAAGCATCTGTTATGAAAGATAAATGTTAAAAGGGGTAAACAAATTGTATCTCTCACTGTCGTTGAAAATCATGTTCAAGATTTTCATTGGAATTGAGTATAAAGCATTGGGATGAATACAATATACATCAATGAATGCCATAAAATCCTAAGATGTAAAATGGTCAAGTATTATGAAATTATTTTTAAAAAATGTACAAACCGTCCGTTCGGTCTGAATTTACAGAATGAATCACTAAAAATATTTTAACAAAAATTTTATTTCTAAAAAAATCTAAAAGAGCACTTTTAAAGTTATTTAAAATTGAATTAAAAGATTATTAAACTTATGAAAAAAATTGAAATTGAAACAGTATTTAACTATTAATGAAAATTACCCTAAATCTTTTTTCAAAATTAACATGCAGACGCTATACTGTTTTTATCAATTTATAAATGTATGATGTTTTACGTTTAGAGCTTTGATTTTTTAGCCTGTTTGTAATATATTAAATCTATTTAAAAAATAAGGGATATGTTTTTTAAATTTTTCTCGTTTTTCTTGATAACTATCTAAAAAATTTATATCAATTGATTTTTTAAGACGCTCCTTATAAATAAATATTAACAATTCCCAAAAAAGCAAAAACCCAATAAAAGCAAGTTTTGAAATTGAGATTTTATATTTCTGTCTTGCTTTCCCTATTTTTTCAATTTCTGACTGATCTAATGAATAATGAAGCTTTTCCCAGCGTTCAGGTGAATGATTTTGGTATTCAGTAAGTTGGTTGTAGACATGGTTGCATTTGAAATGCTGTTCAGTAATCTCAATTAAATCTTTAAAAATCGTACTTTCATGAATGCTGAATAATTCTGATAATTCTTTTAAGTCATCATAAAAATCACCATCAAGATTTGCAGAAGTGACGTGAATTGTTTTTTTATACATAGTTACATACCTCTAACTATATAACGTGATTTTTTGGAAAATTTTTAAAAGAAAATGTCCAAAACAAAATTTTTTAGCATTCAATGAATACTGTCTTATACTTTTATTTAATATTTGTTAAACCTGTTAATAACCTGGTTTAAACCAGGTTATTAACAGGTTAGGATTGACTCATCGGAATTGCTTATAATTTATACCAAGATTAGTTACTTTATAGGTTAAGATTCTTTTCGTGGTCCCTAAAATATCCGCTGCCTGCGTAATGTTGCCGTTTGTCATCTTCAAGTGATCGATTATAATTTCTTTCTCATATGCTTCGATTAGTTCAGCTAAATTTTGCTTTGAAGAAGCATCTTCTGTCTTGTCTGCCATCTGCAGAGTGGGAGGCAGATGATAACTCCTGATTACTTCTTCACGGCTGACAATTACTGCGCGCTGAATGCAATTTTCAAGCTCTCGGACATTTCCCGGCCAATGATATGCGCTCAGCATGTTTATGGCTTCTGTACTGATTCTTTTTATGTCTTTGTTCAGTTCCATTGAATATTTCTCAATGAAATAGTCTGTCAGAAGTAAAATATCTTTTTTTCTGTCACGCAAAGATGGGGAATGAATCTGAAATACATTTAATCTGTAAAACAAATCCGGACGGAATTTATCCATTTTGATTTTTTCTTCAAGATTCTGATGTGTTGCAGCTATTATGCGAACATCGACAGCAATTGTTTTTGTTCCACCAATGCGCTCAAAGTTTTTTTCCTGAAGTACTCTGAGTAGTTTCACCTGCATTGGATAAGAAAGGTCGCCAATTTCATTAAGAAAAATTGTCCCGCCATTAGCCATTTCGAATATTCCGGGCTTAGCGGTGTACGCGTCTGAAAATGCTCCTTTTTCGTAGCCGAATAATTTACTCTCTATAAAATTATCCGGTAAAGAAGCAATATTTACTTTTATGAAAGGACCTGTTTTCCTTCTGCTGTTTAAGTGAATAGCGTCTGCAATCAGCTCCTTGCCGGTGCCGCTTTCTCCAGTAACAAGTACTGTGCTGTTTGTATCTGCAACCATGAGAATGTTTTCATGCAACTCTTTCATTATTCCGGATTCACCGATAAGTTTCGAATAAGGACGGGTTGTTTGAAGTTTTATTTTAAGTTTTTTATTTTCTTCAATAAACTTCCGTTCAGATTCAATCATAATTTTTCTGTCATTAAGAAGATTTGCGATCATCACGCCTAATATTTTAAGATTTTCAAATATAGCAGTTAGATTTTCTTCAGTCTTATCTTTTAAGATATCCGTGCTTAATGTTCCAATTACTACATTGCAGATTTTAATTGGTATGCATATAAACGCGATGTTTTCGGAATAAATATTCCTCGCGCCGGTTTTATTTAA
Source organism: Spirochaetota bacterium (assembly GCA_041306665.1). Classification (GTDB taxonomy): domain Bacteria; phylum Spirochaetota; class UBA4802; order UBA4802; family JAFGJZ01; genus JAFGJZ01. The sequence goes on from JBFZEW010000243.1 coordinate 4,121, forward strand.
AAACTCAGAATTACTGCTTATGTCTTCAATTATTTCGGGTTCGCCTGATGCCGTAACTTTTCCAATAATACCTTCACCCGATTTATAAATGCCCAGTTTAACTTCCTCTGCGAGGTAGCCATGGTAAATATCGGCATGCGTTTCTTCCGCTTCATTGTTGTATATATGAATCATGCTTCGTTTTGCGTGGAAATTTTCTGATAAAGAAATTAAAATATCTTTCAGTATCAGTTCTATACTGTTTTTTGAAGTGAATATATCTCCGATTTTCACGAAAAAACCGGAGGTGTTTATTTTGGATTTCAGTGTATTCATTATTATCAATTAAATAATTTAATACACGTAATGTAACTGTTATATGTGAAGTATCAATAATATTATTAATTTGATTGTAAACGCGAAGTAAAATTATGATAAATTCAAATTTTAAGAATTTTGAGTATTATCCTCTGGTCGTCTTTTTTTAAATCAACTTTAAGCGGACGGTCAAGCTTTTTGCCTTGAGAGTTTGTTATTACGAGAATTTCAGGAAGAATATCATTCGAATTTCTTGTAGCTATGACTGCGGCAATTTCTTTCGTGTTCAGTAGAATTAGAGCTTTTTTCGGGAAAATCGGCCCATCTAACAGCATTGGACCCATTGTATTCAAAAAGGAACTTGTTATTTTTTGGGAAAATTTTTTACCTGATTCTCTCGAAATTTTGAAAAAAGCTTCTCGCGAAGAAATTCCTGGTTTTGGAGGAATATGTGATATTAAAAATTCATACCAGTTAACGAGAGCTACTGTCTTAATTGAATCATGCAGTAAAGAGTTTTTAATTCCTTCAGGGTAACCGTTTCCATTGTAATCTTCATGATGATTTTTTATAATATCAATTATGGTGTCCGTAAGCATTGAGTTTGTGCTTAACCAGTGAGCTCCGAATTTTGGGTGCTCGGAGATTGTAGTTTTTTCATAGTCATCAGCGCCTGTCTGCTGCCAGAGCAGGTGGTCAGGAGTATTGATTTTTCCCATGTCATGCAGCAGCGCTCCCATTCCAAGATCAAATAAAGCATGATCATCCAAACCTGTTTTATATCCGAAAATCACGCAAATGAGAGTTACATTTATTGAATGAATCGCATTGTAAAGCGCCATGTCAGTTACAGGAATAAGAGTTAAAAATGAATTATCTTTTGAAGCGCGTTCCTTAACTTCGGCAAGTATCTCTTTTACATAAGTCTCGGCAAGTTCTATCCCGTGCTTATTTCCTTTTTTAAGTTCGTCAAAAATATGTGAAGCAACTTCAATACCGCGGTTCTTTAGTTGATCAGTTAAGTTCATTCCTTTATCCTTAATTTTATAGATTATCATGTAAAATCAGCGATATTGCAACAAAATTAATTTTAGATAATGCAATAATTTTATTTTAAAAGTGTATATGCCGAAAAGTAGTTTATGAAAGATAAAAAGATAAAATGCGCGATAGTCGGTTTAGGAAGAATAGGTTCAACTTTAGAGTTTGATAAAAAGCGGGAAAAGCCAGCTTCTCACGCTGGTGTCATTACATCTCACAATGACTGTATTTTAACCGCTGGAAGTGATATTGATCCCGAAAAATGCGTGAAATTTCAAAAAGATTGGAATTGCGTACATAGTTATGTACTGTTTTCTGAAATGCTGAATAATGAAGAGATTGACATACTTCATATAGCGACACCCCCGTCTACGCACAAACAAATGCTTTATGAAGCAATAAAAAAGAACATTCCTGTAATAATTCTCGAGAAACCTGTTTCTGATAACCTCAAAGATGCAGTAAAGATGAATAACTATGCAGTAAAATCCAGCTCAAAGGTGCTGATAAATCATGAACGACGGTATAGTCTGCAGTATCAGCGAGTGAAGAAAGTAATAACAGAAGAAGTTTATGGAAAACTATTGTCGATAAAAACAAAAATGTATATGGGAAGAACCCGCCGCCTGATTGACATGATTTTTGATGATGGCACTCATATTATTGATCTTGTGAATTATCTTTGCGGCAGCTGCGTTAAAGTAAATTCAGTCCGTGGAGCAGAAAAGAAAGGATTCGCTATTATAAATTGTTCCAGTGACGATGTTTGCATTGATATGGAATTTGCTCGGGGAAGGAATTATCTTCTTTTTGAACTTGATTTTTCCTTTGAAAAGGGACGTATCATATCCGGGAATGGTTACTATAACGAATTTGAAAGCATGGAAAGTCCGTATTATGAAAATTTCCGTTCTCTGGTAAAAACTGATATTTCATTTTCAAAGAGCGAGTATTTTCTTCAAATGTTTAATGACGCTGTAAAATGTTTTAAAGAGAAAGATCATTTTCCCGTGTCAGGTATCAGTGATGGTGTTAATTCAATCCGGATTATCAATAAAATCGCGAAAAAAATATAAAAGATGCAGGAAGACACAGATACACTTCAAAAAGATGAAAGTGAAAAGTCGAAAGAGAAAAGTAGAAAGCGGAAAGTGATAATTCAAAATTAAACATTCAAAATTCAAAATTACTTCATTGTCAGACACAAAGGTGATGCCGAAGCATGTATAAATCTAAAGGTGATGTTTGCTGATTTGTGCCGGCCATCATAGTGCGTATAGGATGTACTCCATGGAAACGTGATTTTTATCTAATGTTAAATCTTTTTAGTCTTTTCATGTTATGACCCTCGAAGTCTTGAATCGGAATAAATAAATGACTGATCTGCGGGGGGATGTCATTGAAAAGTGCATCAAAAACATATAAGTTTCCGGCTTCAGCCATTAAATCAGCGGCATGATAAATGCGGTTAAGAGATTCGGAAATTGTAGTTCCAGTCATTCCCCGTGAATGATATTCCAGTCTGCCTTTGTCTAATATTACCGTAAAGTCCAGCTTAACAGGTGAATTCAGTACTTCGCTTGAAAGTAAAATTGAGTCACGCATAAATCTGTATGATGCGATAATAATATTCGCGATCGAGTCTGAGTATGGAAACAGAATGATTCCGTTATTCACATCCCAGTTCCAAAGTTTTCCGTTATTCGCAGACGCGAGATGGATAATGTATTTTTCAAGCTTCTCGGTCATTTTTTCAATAAAGTCATATCCATATTCCGTTTTGAGTTTGGTCTGTCTGTCAAGCCGCAGATACATCAGAAAAAAAGTATAATCATTTCCTTCAATAATATCATTCCAGGAAATGTCAGGCTGAAAAGAATTCTGCGCGCCGATATCGGCTTCATCTGAAGAAGCGCATTGTTTATATTCAAGAATTTCATTTATTCTTTGAGCAGTTATGTTTTGGGAAATGTCATTCATGTTGATGTAGTCGCAGAATCCGAAATGAAAGTAATGCGCGATTCCGCTTAATTTGTTTTTTGTGTCAATTATTCCGGGTCTGATTTTATCATACTTCATGATGTAATTCAGTGTTTTTTTAATTTCAGTGTCATCGGCAAGTTTTTGAATGTCAATATAGACAATTTCGTGGTTATTTAAGTTTTTAATTGTGTTTCTATGTTCATCGTAAGGCTTGAATGTCACAGTGTAATTTTTTATTTTCTGCAGGACAGAAAAAGCATTTTCAATTTTTTTATCATCAGTGAAAACATAAATATCCATTATTTTTCCCAGTCCAGACTGTAATAGTAATAATCCGCGGATGTTGAATTTGTATCAGTATAAAGTGCGGCCGTAATCATCTCGTCAATGGACATTGCCACGTTTCTGCTTATCATTACAGAATTAGGCTTAGCGATTTTTTCATTCGATATTGTTTTTTGAATGGTTTCATTCTTTTTAGTGTCTTCGTGATTGTCGCTGTACTCGCAGGTTCCTGATTCAATTGATACTCTCACTTGAAGCGGAAGTTTAATTGAATTCGAAAACAGATTGTAATCATAGATTGTATGCATGATTTCGATGGCGCACAATACTGTTGACTGGTTGCTGTTTGAAAAATGAAATGATGATAAAATACCGTCACCGTCAACGATCCAGATGCGGCCGTTTCTTTTTTCAACGTTTGATCTGACAATGTGCATGTATTCTTTATAGAATTTCTGAACTTCATCTTTTTTGCAGTTTTTAACAATGTTGGAGTAGCTTACAACATCCGTCCACATGAAACAAAACGGGTAATCAATTCCTTCCTGAAGAATTCCCCAGTTTCTGCTGACGCGGTACGCCGGGTTTTCATATATTGCACCTGATTTACCGTCAAGACTGAATCCCATTTCGTATAATGATTTTAGAAGATCTGGAAATCCTGAAATTTTATATTTTCTGCCCATATATCCGATAAATTGTATCCGCAGCAGTACATTAAGAAAAGGTATTATTAAATTGTGCGCTCGTATATCATTTACAATCTGCGCTGCCATTTCAAGTCTGGTCGGTGTGAAACTTTCAGGCAGATTTTTATCTGTTTTAATCTCATAATCAGGAATAATCTCACGGACAAGATGCACCATTGTACGCGGATCAACGGATTCGGATAGCGCTTTCTGTAGTTGTCTTAAAAATATCGATGATGCTTCCATATTTTTACCGTATAATGTCTTTATTATTTATCAAATAAAGAATAAAGTCAATATAATAATCAGTAAAATAAAAAAAATGGTTTATATCTAATTTTTTTCGATCAAAACTTGACGTTTTTTTAAAATGATAGTATATTGTAATTGTTAGTTGTTAGCACTCAATTTGATAGAGTGCTAACAAAAAGGAGGTATATATGGCTTTTAATCTAATTAAAACTAAATCAGAAAAGCAGGAATTAAAGGAATTTCGTTCAGATTTTAGAAATCTTTTAGATGATTTTTTTAATCTTGAACCTTCCGGATTAGTTCAGAATGCCTGGAATCCAGCAGTCGACTTAAAGGAAGATGAGAAAGGAATTCATTTATCTGTCGAAGTTCCGGGAATGGACGAAAAGGACATTAATATTTCTGTAGAAAATAACAGCCTGGTAATTTCCGGTGAAAAAAAAGAATTGCATGAAGAAAAAGGAAAAAATGGTTATTATTATTCTGAATGCAGTTATGGTTCTTTCTCGCGTACAATTGCCTTGCCGGAAGGAATTAAATCCGATAAAGCGAAAGCGCTTTATAAAAACGGGGTTGTGAAAATTGATTTTCCGAAACCGGAAGTGAAAGAAGCAAAAAAAATTAAAATAGACGTTAAATAACGGAGGTACAATATGTTTTACACTTATGATGTTCTTGATGATGTATTGAAAATGAGTGATGCTTTTGAAAAATTTTTCGGTGATGCTAATGTAAGGAGACATTATCCATATATTAACATGTACGAAAAAGATGACAAAGTAATTGTTAAAAGTGCAATGCCGGGCATGACTGTTGAGGATGTAAGCATTGAGCTTGTTAACAGCAGTCTCATAATTAAGGGAGATCGTAAACAGATTGATGTGAAAAATAATGCTATCAGAAGCGAGCGTAATTTTGGATGTTTCAACAAGTCGGTTCGACTTCCATATGATGTCGACAGAAACAATGTTAAAGCTGTGTTGAAAGAAGGAATACTTACCATAGAACTTGTTAAAAGCGAAGCAGCCAGACCAAAAAAAATTGAAATTAAATAAGGAGGAAGATTATTATGAGTACTGAAATTAAAATCCGTGAAAATACTGAAAAGAGATCGTACATAGTTCCTACGATTGACATATTCGAAAACGAAAATGAATTTAAACTTTTTGCTGACATGCCGGGCGTTACAAAAGAAGGAGTTGATATTGTAATCGCTAATGAAGAGCTTGAAATAAAAGGGAAAATCGCTGAAACAGAGGAAGCTTCTAATAATTTTCTGGTGAGAGAATTCAGAATGTACGATTATTACAGAAAGTTTACTGTCGGCAATAATATTGATAGTAATGCTGTAACAGCAAAAATCGAAAATGGAGTTTTGGAACTTACTCTTCCGAAACGGGAAGAACTTAAGCCGCGTAAAATAGAAATATCTGCCGAATAAAATTTATATTAAAGGGGCATTCTGACGGAGTGCCCCTATCTTATGCTGAACGTGCCGCCTTCAGAAAACTCAAGATTTAACGGGTTCGGATTTATTTTTTTTGGCAGCTCAAGTTTTGTATTCCCTTTTACTGTAAAATTTCCCGCGCCTTTGTTGAAAAAAGTCATTACTGATTTCGATAATTGTTTTGAACTGAATGTGTTTGTCACGGAAATGATTGATTCATTATTTTTCTGCTCAATATCTTTCGTCAGTCCGGCAACCAGTTTCTCATTGCCTATTAGAAAATCATAGTTTAAATCCTTAAAAAGAAGTTTGTGCGCTGTCTCATTTTTCAGAATTATATCAAAATCGATTTTAATCGGAATGTCAATTGACGCGGGATCGATAATTTGTGCAGCGGATTGTCCGTTTAATATTTTTCCGAACATATCAGCAACATCCGCAGCATTTACTTTCTTTTTTTGTTTTGCTAATGCTTCAGTTATTTCTTCAAGAGAAGGTTTCTGCACTTTAAACTGCGCAATTGATATTTTTGGTTTTACCGCCGGCAATGTACTTTTACGACTGAAGTCAAATGTAATGTTTTTCGGCAGACCTGAAATTTCAGGTAAAGGAATTATAAGTTTTACGTCGCTTCTGCAGTCGAGGTATTCTTTTTTTGAGTAATCTTTTACAATGTTAATTATATCAAGATACTTAATATTTACTCGGAATTCCGTGACCTTTTTTTCTTTCGCGCGAATGCCTAATCCTCCACGCGTGTTTGTTTTAAAAAACTGATTGCTTTCGACGAAAAAAGTAAACATTACATCATCGAGATTAAGTTTCACAGGATATGGATTATTTATTTCAATGTAAAAAATGAAATCAATGTCGCGAAGAGAAATTTTTTCAATCTCAACTTTTTTCAATTCCGCGGTAGGTGTAGGAATTTTAATATTCGTATTTCCAATTTTTAACGCGAATCCGGGAGTAATGAGAATAAATAATATTATTGCTGCAAGTATTTGTTTTTTCATGTAGCATCCATATCTTTCAAGTTTTTAGTCATTATAATTAAAAATTATTATTTGTGAATTTCA
>JBFZEW010000244.1:0-7169 GCA_041306665.1 Spirochaetota bacterium
TATGACGTATAACTATGCGAAGTCCGTAATTTGTATCCCACACAACTGTTTCAACTGTTCCAGGAGCGGTTGCTTTAATTTCGGCGCCTGGAAAAGACGCGATGTCAATACCAATGGAGAATTTATTGATGGCATCGTCAGAATTTCTGATTCCTGAAATTATAAAACCATTCGCAGGCCAGATTGACGGAGTATTTTCAATTATTTTTTTACGTTTTTCAAGAGTTTCACGGACATCTGCCATTTTGTCCCGCATGATGGTGAGTTCGGTTTCCATCTGCTGGAGATCCAGAATTTCCTGTTCGGAATTAAAATTTTCATCCTGGCTTTCAGGTATGTATCCGCTCGATTCAACAGGTCCGCCTCCGCGTGCCCATAAATCACGAGCATCATTCGCGCCGAAAAGCGTACCATAAACAAGTTCAAAATCGATTTTTAAATGATTGTTAAACAGATTATCCAGTTTAGTAATTTCAGTTTTAAAGTACTTAATCTGCTCCGTTGAATCAACATCATAGGATTTGAGTCTTGATACTTCCTTGACTGTAGATGCGTGATTAACAATTAGAAATGAAGTGACAATGACAGTTATAGCTAAAATTGAGGAAACAATTGTGATCGTAAAAATTGAAATATGAAAATTTATTATCTTTTTTTCGGAATGAGGAATAAACATAAGAGTTATTCTTTCATTTCCTTTTTTTCTGACATTTTTAAAGAAAGTCGCCACTTTTTCGGAAACTTTGCTGTAAACATCATCTATAAATTTAGCCGAATTTTCCTGTAAATCGGTTAAATCCGCATCCTTGAAAGGATTTAAACTCATTATAAATTTTCCTTGTTTTTAATTACAATAGTCATACTATATTTATCGGAAAAAAGATGTCAAGTTTATAATATTTTCCGCTATTTTACGACTGGGGAAAGTATAAAAAAATTTGAAATAAAGACAAAATAATGTATATTAATATTGATTTTTAAAGCTATGCATTTACTTTTAGACAGGAAAAAAAAATGAAGAGACTAATTCTTGTATTATTGTTTTTATCCGTAATTTCTCAATCATTATATTCTAATAATGAATCTGATTTTTCATTTTATCAAAATCAGAATTCTTTTATTAATCTGCGGAATTCAAACGGAAAATTTTACGCGTATATCGTTTTATTATATTACGAAAATCATCATTTCGTCAACATGATCCAGGAAGACAGTATCAGCTTAAAAGCGACGCAGAAAGAAAACTATCACATAAAAGCTTATAAACAATATGCGGCAACAATTAAAGATCCTGAACTTGCAGCTGAAGCAAATCTTCTTTTTGATATTTATGAAAATTCTGCCAAATATTCTCTTAAAACATTACAGAGATATGAGCTTAATCTTGAAAAACGCAATATTATTCTGAAATTCGCAAAAATATCAAAATCTTACAACCCCAAAACAACATTGGAGTACTGCATTTTCGGAATTAAAAACAAAATCGAAAATAAGCATCCATTCTTTAAAATTGACGGGGATATCTACAACATAACCCCGCTGATTTATTATGACGAATTATCTACCAGCAATTCAACGTTTTATTTTGACATGATTTACATCAACCAGGAAGAAATTCAAAATGATTTGATGATTATTAAAAAAATCCTCAACAAGCAAAATACATCCAATCTGTTTTATATTGGCGCCAGAATCAATGATGACATCAAGTATTGTATTGTTAAAGCATTCACCGATAAAATCGACATAAAAACGGACATTCAAAACGCTTTTGAAATTCACGAACTGACTCACAAAGTTTTAAATAATAAATATAATTTCTTTGATCAGGTCATCGGTGAAGAGCTTTCACTCAGCGCGACAATTTATTCCAATCCCTATTTAGGCTTGTCGATAATGTACAGTTACCTCGATTATAATTCGGTAAATCCGCATAGAATCGGCGCGCTAAACTACATAAGATTTATATCAAATTCCATGAATAATCCGTCGATATATGATGATCCTTCGAAAATTAAACTTCTTTCCGAAGCTGAAATTGTTGAGGCGACACGAAAACATTTTGAGTCGGTGATTAAAGTCCTGCAATAGTAACATGAAAACATTTCTGATGCTTTTCATTAATAACGAATATTTCACCTTCATTCTGCATTTCAAGAAGTACAGACGCGAGTACTGAATGAAACTGACGCCGCAATGAATCACCCAGAACAAAACCCAATCTTCCGCGCAGCCTTGTATATATTTTCGCAGAAAGATTATCACCGGTATTTTCCTGAAAAAAAACGTAATAATCGTCATAAAAAAAATCAATGCTCACGCCGTAAGAATGAGTTGATTCATCGACAGCGTTTGAATTTTTTTTAGAAAGTTTTTCCTGATACAAAACAGGTCTGACCGCGGATGAAACAGCCAGTTTTACGAAAACGGAAATATTTTTTTCTGACAACTTTTCATTTACGCGCCGCCCGATTTTTTCAAGCATCAGTTTTGCTTCTGGAGTAAGGTATCTGTATTTTTCCGGAACCCCGTAAAAATAATACGTATCGGAAGAATCATCAAGGCGAATAAGTTTTTCATCAGAGATCAATTTAATAATTTCATCGTCATTTTTCAATGGACCAATACCGAATTTTTTCGCCGCGGAAACATGAAAACTGTAAAGATATTTCCTCAACTGGTTTTCATCATTGATTTTAATCCAATCTTCATATATTGGAAATTTTTCAATTATCAGTTTTTCCTGCTTGTAGCTTTCATCAAGAAATTCATTTACATATTCATAAACCGATTCATTTTGTCCGGCAAAAACTTTCATCAGGTAAAAATACACGATTCCGCCGGAAATAACCGCGGCAGCGGCGGAAAATAATATTATTTTTTTCATTTAAAATCTCCTTGCAAAAATTACATTTATCACATTGAAATTATTTATAGCAACTGTAACATTATGTCAATAAAATACAGAAAGAGGAAGAATAAATTGAACATCATAATCACGGATGATAATAAAGATTCTTTATTTATTATGACGCAGTTATTGCAACGCGACAATCATACTATTGAAACTTCAAAAAACGGATTGGAACTTATTGAAAAACTTAAATTAAAAAAATATGACATTGTACTGGTTGACATTGAAATGCCTGTCATGGACGGAATAACAGCTATAAAAAAAATACGAAACGGCGACGCAGGTAAAAACAGCGAAAATACTCCGGTGATAGCAATGACAGCGCATACCATCAACCGCAACGAATATGCCGGATACGGTTTTTCAGATGCTATTTCAAAACCCGTAGATTTTAATAAGCTATTTAAACTGATTGAAAAATATTCTGCTTCTTCGAACAAATAAAAGTAAAATCATTTTCAAGATAATCTTCAATTACACTGATACCTGTAAAAGGAAATTCTGAAACATGATTTATTACATCAGAAGAATTGAAATAATAATATTTATCTTCCTTGTCGCATGAATTTATACTAAGCAAATTAAATATTACATATTCGCAAGACATTTCATAAAAACAACCCAGCGCGTATTTTAAAAGATCGTCATTGTTTTGAACATTCAAATTGAACAATCCAGAACAGAAAACAACATCAAATTGCTTTAATTCATTTTCATTAAAATTTGTAAAAATATCATTGCAGATAAAATGAGCCTCCGGATAAAGAACTTTACACTGTTCAATGTATTTTGACGAAAAGTCCATTCCGCTATATTGAAACGCGATATCCAATGATTGCAAAAATTTATACAAATCGCCCAGTCCGCAGCCGACGTCGAGTATTGATTTATTGTGAAGGTTTATATTTTCAGCGAGAACGTGAAATCGTGAATACTGAGCGTCTTTGCTTTCCCAGTCCATGTAATGAAAAGTTTCAGATTCAAATGGATGGAATTTTTCAAAGTTTTTTTCATAATGATTAAGTATATAAGTTTTCTTTTCAGAGCAATAATTTATTTTTTCAATATTCGGCATTTGTTTTCTCTTTCTTTGTATTGAAAAAATCTTCCGTATAATCATCCAGAAAATCATCTTCCAGCATTTTTTTATAAATCATGAGACACACCCAGGCATCGGTGGCGGCATAGTCAATCTGCTGCTCGGTAAGTTCGGCTCTTTCCCAGTTAGTTTTCTGAGCTCCTTTAGAAATACGTATATTTAAAAAATACGCCGCGAGCGCTCTAACTCCACGCTGCTGGAATTTTTTCATCTGCGCGATTTTTTCAAGATCGATAAACTTTTTACATTTCAAACCAAGATCGGTAAACAATTCAGCTAAGTCTCTTAAAAGACCAAGCCCGACTTTTATGATATCATCATTGTTCAGAATTTCATCAAGCATTGAACAATCATCAATCAGATTGGTGCGGAAAAGAAACGCCGTGTCTTCAGTTGAAATTTGAATAAGTGAAACAGGATGATGTTCCCCTTTGCGGAAACTCGGCCGCGACTCAGTATCAAAACCGAGAATCGTAAAATTTTTCAGATAGTCAACTGCTTTACGTATTCCTGCTGAATCTGTAATTATTTCAACGCGGCCTTCAAATTTTCCAAGTTCTTTTTCGTTGATATCTTCTTTTGTTATGAAATATTTAAAATCTTCCATTATCTCTATTCTTTCTCAGATAAATTAAGTATAGTTATTCATCTTTTTCAGAAAAATCCTGTATAGTTATTCATCTTTTTTATATTTTCAGTTATCTTGGGTCAAATATCCAAAGTTGCGAAATAATCTTCTAAAGTTTCCGCCCTGCGGATCAGCCTAACAGTGCCGTCTTCTTTTAAAAGCAGTTCAGCCGAACGTAATTTACCATTATAATTAAATCCCATTGCATGACCATGAGCTCCTGCATCATGCATTACAAGAATATCTCCTCTTTCGATTTCAGGAAGACATCTATCAATCGCAAACTTATCATTATTTTCGCAAAGTGAACCTGTAACATCATACACTTTGTCAGTTACCGCTTTTTCCTTCCCCATTACAGTAATATGATGATAGGCTCCATACAGCGCCGGACGCATTAAATTTGCCATACATGCATCAACACCAATATAGTTTTTATATATATCTTTTTTATGAATTGCTTTCGTCACAAGATAACCGTACGGGCCAATGATTACACGGCCGCATTCCATAAAAATTTTAAGCGGATGGAGACCTGCAGGTTTTATATACCGGTCATACTCATGTTCAATGCCTTTGACAATTGCTTCAAGATCAACAGACTGCTGTTCAGGACGATATGGAATTCCAATTCCGCCGCCGATATTGATAAATTCCAGAGAAATCCCTAGATCTTGTTTCAATTCAACTGCAAGTTCAAAAAGCATTTTTGCAGTTTCAACGAAATAAGAGTAATGAAGTTCGTTCGAGGCAACCATTGTATGAAGACCGAACCTTTTTATACCTTTCTCTTTAATGATTTTATAACCTTCAAAAAGCTGTTCTTTCGTAAAACCATATTTCGCTTCTTCAGGCTTGCCTATGATGTCATTTCCGCCTCGGCTTGGACCAGGATTGTATCGGAAACACAAAAGATCCGGTAACTTGAGATTCTCATTTAAAAATGAAATGTGGGAAATATCATCCAGATTCAGAATTGCGCCAAGTTCAATAGCTCTTTTGTATTCATCAAGAGGAGTATTATTAGAACTGAACATGATATTTTCACCCGAGATATCGGCTTTTTCTGCAAGAATTAGTTCTGCCATGCTGCTTGCATCTGCGCCGAATCCCTCTTCACGCAAAATAGACATTATATTATGATTCGGAGTCGCTTTTACGGCAAAAAATTCCTTAAACCCTGTTAATCTGCCGAAAATTGCGTTAATTTTTCGAGCATTCTCACGAATAGCTTTTTCATCATATATATGAAAAGGAGTCGGATAATTCTGAATTATCTTTTCGATTTGATTTTTTGAAAATGGAACTTTTTTTTCTGTCATTTTTCACTCTCATATGATTAAAATATATTAATATATCCTATTAAATTAACACATGATATATGATTTATTTGTCAAATATTTTATTATGATATTCTTAACTTAAATTAAGTTTCACTATAACATGAATACACGGAGCAAATATGAACATTTTAAGCACTCTCGCGATATACTATCCTTATTACATATTCTCATTAGCAATATTATTGTTTTTTATTTCATTAATTGAATTATTTTTTCCGTCAAAAGTTTTTGAATTATGGATGAAGTGGATCGATTCAAAATTTTTTCGCTTTCAAGGCATTGTTTATATGATTGGGGGATTCCCTCTCACGCAAATACACCATACAATTGCAGGATATATCATGTTTGTAATGGGAATAATTGTGGTTTTAATGGGACCTTTTATTCTCTTCTACCCTGAAAAGTTTCTCAGTATTGTTAAAGCCGAAGAAGAATTGCTTCATAATGACCATAAATACCTTATATGGGGAGATGCCGTAATGAAAATTATTGCATCTTTTGTATTGTTATTCAACACTTATCGAATTATATTCAATCTGCCCTGATTTAGAGCAGATTGATCATAATCAGTTAATGATTTTTTTAATATATGCTTCAATAGCATCTTTCGGAATTGCTCCGGTAAACTGATCCACCACATTTCCTTTTTTAAAAAATAGTACCGCCGGTATTCCGGAAATACCGAATTTAGCAGCAATATCTCCAGCTTTATCAACATTCAGTTTGCATATCTTCATGTCAGAAGAATATTGCTCTGCAAGTTTTTCGATTGATGGACCAATCATACGGCAAGGTCCGCACCAGTCGGCATAGAAATCAACCAATACTGGTTTTTCAGATTTAATTACTTCAGAATCGAAATTAGTGCTATCAAGATACGTTAAATTCATTTTATCTCCTTTTATCGTTTTATTACGTTTATACGATATATATTATAAAAAATTTATTCCCTAATTGCTTTAAAAATTTTTACTACTTTACTGCTTTCGACTTTATAACATGTAATTACTCCATCTTTATGTGGTGTAATTATACCTGCGTTTTTAAGAATTCCTAAATGCTGTGATACTGTGCTTTGCGGTAAATTCAGTTTTTCTACTATTTTATTTACACTGCAATTGTCACACATGAGTCCTTCTACTATTTTCAGCCGAACAGGATGTCCCAAAGCCTTGAATATGTTAC